>JAHIEZ010000012.1 GCA_018901355.1 Patescibacteria group bacterium
AAGAAATATACTAAAGACAAAGAAATTAAAGGGGAAGTGGTGAGATTGGCAAGTTTTGGAGCGTTGGTGAGATTAGAACCGGGGGTGGAAGGTTTAATTCATATATCAAAATTAAGTGGTGGAGTAAATTTGAGTGAGGGAGAAGAAGTAGAGGTATATGTAGAGAGTATTGATGTGGAGAGAAGAAAGATTTCTCTGGGTATTGTGATGAAAGATAAGAGTAAGGTAATTTATAAGTAAATTGGTAAATGGAAAACCCCGCAGGTGCGGGGTTTTTTGATGGAGACTTTATGAGAGGCGATTTAAATGATTTTTTGAGTAAAAAGGATATCTGATGTGGGATAATAAAGAATGGCGAAACAGAAAGAAACTATTTTTGTTTGTTCTAATTGTGGCAATGAGTTTTTTAAATGGTCCGGAAATTGCAGTGGCTGTGGAGAATGGAATAGTTTGAGGGAGGTAAAAAATTTGGGAGGAGGAAAAAATAAGAGGGGAAGGCGGCAGACTAAAAAGGGTTTGACGGAGGTGGTTAATTTGGCCAAATTAAATTTAGATAAAAGTAAAAATGATGTAATCTTTTCGTCTAACATACCGGAATTTGATAGAGTATTGGGTAAGGGAATAGTTCGTGGATCAGTAGTGTTGTTTTCGGGAGAACCGGGGGTGGGTAAAAGTACGTTATTAACGCAATTAGTGGGGAAGATTGGGGGATTATATGTAGCCGGAGAGGAGTCGGTGGCACAAATAAGATTAAGAGTAAAGCGTTTAGCCTTGGATGAGAAAAATTTTGATATTTTAGCTACAAACTCGATAGAAGAAATAGAGGAAACTCTTGCCCGAGTAAAAAATGTATACAAAATAATGGTTGTAGACTCGATTCAGGTGATGGTAACGTCAGATGTGGTTGGTGTGCCGGGAGCGATGAGTCAATTGAGAGGAAGTACTTTTAAATTGGTGGAAATGGCAAAAAAATTAGGGGTGGCTATTTTTATTGTAGGTCATGTGACTAAAGAGGGGAATATTGCCGGGCCTAAACTTTTGGAGCATATGGTGGATACAGTAATGTATTTTGAAGGAGAGAAGAGGGGAAATTTGAGAATCTTGAGAGTAAACAAAAATCGTTTTGGATCGACGGACGAAGTGGGGGTTTTTAGTATGGGAGAAAAAGGATTGAGACAAATCAGAAGTGATGAGATTAATTTGGTATCTAAAGAAGGAGGAGGACCAGGTCAAGTAGTGACGGTGGTAATAGAAGGAGGAAGGCCGATGATGGTGGAAGTGCAGGCTTTGGTAACGGAGAGTTATGCGACTATACCAAGAAGAGGTTTTGTGGGAATTGATCATAATAGGGGGCAGATGTTGGTGGCAATTGCGCAAAAGGGTTTGAATCTGCCTTTATATAAATGTGATGTATTTGTATCGGTAATGGGGGGGATTAGAGTGACCGATACCGGAGTTGATTTGGCAGTGATAGGAGCAATAGTTTCTTCTTACAAAAATAAGGAAATAGAAAAGGGATCGGTGTTGGTGGGGGAGGTGAGTTTGGTGGGGGAGGTGAGACAGGTTTCCGGAATGGAGAAAAGAGAAAAGGAAGCAAAAGGTTTGGGAAGAAAAATGCTGGCGATAAAAAATATAAGGGAATTGGGGTAAGAGAATATTTTAATTAAAATTGGTTTTTCCACATGGTGTTGATAGGTGTTTGTCGAGATGGGTTTTGGCTATAAAAAGAAACGTATATTTTTATATAGGGTATAGGTTTTTTGGAGGGTAAATTTATATAGGGTATAGACAGTTTTCGGAAGTGGTGATATATTGGGCTAAAGATGAAAAAGATTTTGGAGAAATTAGCTTTGCTTTTAGGTAAAAAGAGGGGGGATAGTTGGGCGGTGAAACAGATTAGAGAGATGGCAAAATTGAAAGGAAAGTTGATCTTGATGTAATTTGAAAATTAGAGGAAGGTGGGAGAAGCAAAAAGAAACATCGCTATCGATATTCTTTAAAACAGGTAGAACACGAGTAACAAATGTTTCTTTGTTTAAAAATATGAAATTTTAGAGGAAAAGTCAAGAGGGGGAGGGTAAAATGAAGCGAGTTTAGTGTTAAGGACGGCAGCAGGGGCAGGTCTGCTGTCCTTAATAGTGAGCTTGTAGAAGAGCGAGGGATACGATAATATTTGTAAGTGAAGAAATTTTTTTATTTATGGCTGTTTTTATTTTTTGGATTTAAGCCGGTTTTGGCGACAAATACTTTGCCACAGTATGATAATCCGGGACAAGGTTTGTTTCAGTGCCATGATAATTCTAGTATCGGTTTAGACTATGTAAAAGGAGGAGGCGTGATTGTTTTTTGGGGAAAGTTACAACCTAATAATGAGAACGATTTTGACAGAACAGAATTGAACAAGCTGATTAATGTGATAAAAAAAGATGGGAAAAAGGCATATTTGCATTTTATGATTTATCCGGGAAATCACCCTTTACTTGATCTTTATCCGACTTGGTTGAAAATTACTAACAAGAGTGAGTCTGACGATCAGATAGAAACGATTAGAATTTTTGACCATTGGCTGAATGGAGTAGAGCAGTATATTTATTATCCTGAACCTTGGGGGAAAGAATATCATAAAAAACTGGAAAAGTTTTTGAAATTATTAAACGTTGAACTTGAGAAAGCAGGGGTGATTGATTCGATCGAATATATAGAACCGGCTTTGGGGGGACAGTGGGGCTGTACTAATTTGTGGTTTCCCATCAGGGGGGAAGAAACGACACCGCCAGTTTTGAGAGTGTTTGCCAAGGAAGCGGGGTGTGGAGAGACGGACTGGAAGTGTTTGGGGATAAAGTATAATGCCGGGGTAGATAAAATTATTAATATTTACTCCGAATCTTTCCCAAAAATACCCTTAATGTTAATAGGAGGTAGTTGCAGATATACTGAGTGCAATTATAATGGTTTTGATAAAATGATTGATAAGTATGGAATGAAAGTGATGAGAAAGAACGCTGGTCTGGGGGCGAATGATAATACTTGTGGGTTGAGAGACAGAGAATTTGTGTTGTGTGGAGGAACAAGTTCAAAAACGAAATGTGGCCAGGAGCCAACGGGGTCAGGGATGTCTTGTGGTGGTGTTTTTAATGATCCAAATTCTAATTGTGCTAAGAATAATTTGCATGTGACCAGTAGTAGTGATGCTGTTTACGATAAAACATACGGAGAATCTTTGAGACTGGAGGCAATA
>JAHIEZ010000013.1 GCA_018901355.1 Patescibacteria group bacterium
CTTCGATTGATGATATCGCCGAAGAAGAATCAGAAAAAAAATTAGAAAAAGTTTCAACAAAGGAGGCAGAAAATGTTTGATTTTAAGGACCCTATCAATTTTTCCGGTCTACAGATAAAACTGGCCTCGCCCAAAGATATTCTTTCTTGGTCTCACGGAGAAGTTCTCAAGCCCGAAACCATCAATTATCGCTCTTGGCGTCCAGAAAAAGACGGTCTTTTTTGTGAAAAAATCTTTGGACCCAGTCATGATTATGAATGCTATTGTGGAAAATATAAAAAGATAAGATTCAAGGGTGTTATTTGCGACAAGTGTGGGGTTGAGGTCACCACCTCAAAGGTCAGAAGAGAAAGAATGGGGCACATTACCCTGGCCGCTCCCTCCGTTCATCTTTGGTTTTTACGAAATATTCCTTCTCCTTTGTCCTTGATTTTAGACATCCCTCAAAAAGACATGGAAGCCGTTGTTTACTTTACAAAATATATGGTTATTTCCCTGGAAGACAGCAAAAGAAAAGAGTCCCAAAAAATTCTTTTACAAAACGCCTCCAAAAGACAAAAAGCGGTTGATTTTGATACTCAACAACAAGTTGCCAAACTAAACGATCAAAATATCCAAGAAAAACAGGAATTGGCTAAAAAAATCAAAAACAAAGATCAATTGGTTGTGGCTCAAAAAGAAGCCGACGTCAATCTCAAACAAATGATCCAAAAATTGGAAAACAAGGCCACTACTGAGAAAAAAAGAATAGAAGGTTTGGTCAATTTTTTGGAAAACAAAATAAAATCTCTCCAAGTTTTATCCACCTTATCCGATGAAGAATTTTTCTATCTCCAACAGTTTAAATCCGACAAATTTTTTAAAGTCAAAATGGGAGCCGAGGCCCTTCTGGAAGTTCTTCAAAAAATTGATTTGGGCAAAACCGTCAAAAATCTCAAAAAAGAGTTAAAACAAACCAACAGCAAACTTAAAAAGAAAAAAATAATGTACAAGATTAGGATTTTAAGCAGTATGGATGAAAATAAAATCGATCCTGCTTGGACTATTCTCAATCATGTTCCGGTTATCCCCCCTGATTTGCGTCCCATGGTTCAGCTTACCGGTGGTCGCTTTGCCACTTCAGACTTAAATGATTTATATCGACGCCTGATCAATCGCAACAATCGTCTCAAAAAACTGCTCAAACTGGGTGCTCCGGAAATTATTTTAAGAAACGAGAAAAGAATGCTTCAGGAGTCTGTCGACAACTTGATTGATGCTCAAAAAAGTGCCAAAAACCATCGTCGTTCTTCCAAAAGAATGCCTCGGTCTTTATCCGATCTCCTTCGTGGTAAAAAGGGTAGATTCCGTCGAAATCTTTTGGGAAAAAGAGTTGATTATTCTGGCCGCTCTGTTATCGTTGTCGGTCCTGAACTAAAATTAAACCAAGTCGGTCTTCCCAAAGAAATTGCCTTGGAAATGTATCGGCCCTTTGTCTTAAAAGAACTTATTGATACCGGTTTTGCTCCCAACATAAAAAGTGCCAAAAATCTAATTGACCACCGTGTCAACGAGGTTTACGATATTTTAGAAAAAGTTACCAAAAAAACTTATGTTCTTTTAAATCGTGCTCCCACCTTACACAAACTATCCATTCAGGCTTTTAAACCTATTTTAACCGATGGTTTGGCTATTCGTCTTCACCCCTGTGTCTGTAAAGGGTTTAATGCCGATTTTGACGGGGATCAAATGGGTGTTCATTTACCCCTTGGTCGGGAAGCTCAAAGAGAAGCTCGTCTTCGCATGCTTCCTTCTCAAAACTTGCTCAAACCCTCCGATGGAAATCCTATTTCTGTTCCCGCTCAGGAAATGGCGGTTGGTTGTTATTACATCACCTCCATTCAAGAACAGGATTTAGCCAAAATAGACCAAGAAGGATTTAAAGATCTGACTATTTTTTCCGATATTCAAGAAGTGGAGCTGGCTTATCAGTCTCAAAAAATCTCTCTTCGACAACTTATGGCCGTTCGTCTGGAAAACAAGATAATTAAAACCAGTTATGGTCGTTGTTGGTTCAACTCGATTATTCCCTCTGAGTTTGAATTTTTAAATCAGGCCATGTCCGGCAAAGAGCTTCGAAATTTGATTGTCGACTCTATAGAAATTGCCGGTAGGAAAAAGACAGTCAAGTTGATTGACGGCCTAAAAGATATTGGTTTCCAAGGTTTCACTCTTTCCGGTCTGTCTCTTTCTCTGGCCGATTGTGGCTTTTTGCCGGGCAAAAAAACTATTATCGCTGCCGCTGAGAAAAAAGTTACCGAAATAGAATCCAATTATAAAAATGGTCTTATTAGTGAGGACGAAAAAAGAAGACTCAGTCAAGCTATTTGGATGGAAACTACCGAAGAAATTGCCGAAAAAACATGGGAAACCTTAAGTGTTGATTCTCCCATTAGAATTGTTGCCGCCGCCGGCATCAAAAGAGCCTCCAAGGATCAAATCAAACAATTATCCGGCATGAGAGGTTTAATGGTTGATCCTACCGGAAAAATAGTTCCTCTGCCTACTAAGTCAAACTTTAGAGAAGGCCTTTCTGTTTTTGAGTATGTTACCGGAGCCAGAGGCACCAGAAAAGGCTTGGCCGACACCGCCCTCAAAACCGCCGATGCCGGCTATCTTACCCGTCGCCTGGTTGATGCCGCTCATGTTTCTATCATTCGTTTGGCTGATTGTGGTACCAGCAAATTTTTCACTGTCGACAAAAGCAATTCGGACAGACAGAGATATTTTTCCCGCCGTATTTTAGGACGGATTTTGGCCAATGATGTTCTTGATTCCAAAAATAAAAAGGTTTTATTCAAAAAAGGTGTTATTATCGACGAAAAAATTGCGTCAGCCATAGAACTATCCGGGGTTGATTCTGTCGACGTTAGAGCCCCCCTGGCTTGTCAAGCCGAAAATGGTCTTTGCCAAAAATGTTACGGTTGGGATTTGTCTCAACGCAAATTGGTTGAAATTGGTACTCCGGTTGGTGTTGTTGCCGCTCAATCTGTCGGCGAACCCGGCACCCAGTTAACCCTAAGAACCAAACATACCGGCGGAGTTGTAGGGGTTGATGTTACTCAGGGTTTACCTCGTATTCAAGAGTTATTTGAAATCAGAACTCCAAAAGTTCCTTCACCCCTAGCGGAAATCAGTGGCAAAATCAGATTAACAGAAACCGTTGATGGTTATGAAGTAAAACTCACCGGTAAAGACGAAAAAAATCAAACCAAAACCATTACTTATCTTTTGCCGAGCAACATTAACCTGCTAGTTTCCGATGGTGACCTTGTCGGTCAAGGTTCTCAGCTTTCTGCCGGTTCGCTTGACGTTCGGGAAATAATGGCTGTCAGTGGCTTAGAAACAGCCCAAAAATATCTGATTGACAGTATTCAATTTGTTTATGAATCTCAAGGTATCTCTATCCACGACAAACACATTGAAGTTATTGTTCGGGAAATGAGTAACAAAATAAAGGTAAACAATCCCGGAGACAGTAAATTTCTTTATGGCCAGACCATTACCAAGCCGGTTTTTGAAGCGGAAAATGACAAAGTCAAAAAAGCCAAAGGTTCTCCCGCCACCGGCAAGAAAGTTTTATTGGGTTTGATCCAATCAGCCCTCAGTACCGGTTCCTGGTTGTCTGCCGCTTCTTTCCAACAAACCACCAGTGTTTTAACAGAATCTTCTTTGATTGCCGAAATTGATAACTTGATTGGTCTAAAGGAAAATGTTATTATCGGACGCCTTATCCCGGTCAGTAAAAATCAGTAAAAATGCCA
>JAHIEZ010000014.1 GCA_018901355.1 Patescibacteria group bacterium
ATTTTAAAAAACCCAAAACAAAAACAACATAAGTGAGAAGAGCGGTGGAGATAATTTTGGAAAAAATATAACCTTTGTCCCAAAACTTGGAAAAAAGATGAAAAACCAAAGGTAGAAACAAAAGACCAAGGACAAGATAGCTTAACCACCAGGCAATGATGAATTTTAGATCGGCAAGCATTTAGAAAATAAAATTAAAAAGCGAGTTGACCAGACTGACAGCAGGGGCTGGAAAAATAATACCATGAAAAAGAAACCAGAGGGAAGAACCAATAACAAGGCCAGCTAAAATATCGACAGGATAATGAAAGCCGACTAAAACCCTAAAAAAAATCAGAGGTAAACTGACGGCCAGATAAAGAAAGGGGTTGATAATGTGATACTGGAGAGCAAAAAGAAAAAAATAAGTAAGTTTGGTGGTATGACCGGAAGGGAAAGAGCCGGTATTGTACCAAGACTCGACTAAACCGCGAGGGGTTTTTTTGGTTTTTTGGTATAAAGGACGTTGCCAAAAATTGTATCTTTTTAAAAATCTCTCAACCACTTCAGCCGAAGAAGTAATAAGTAAAAGCTGCCAAAAAATATTACCGTCTTTTTTAACAAGAAGAAAAGCGATAAAAAAAAGAAAAAACCAAATAGCATAGTTGAGAAACAAAAGTAAATTGCCGTTAAAAGGAGCAGATAAAATTTTTAGGTAATTTGTCCGCGATTGCCAAAACAAAATTCCTGGTTGTTTCATAAAATTATTATACAGTAGCCTTGTTATAATGAGGGGTGAATAAAAAGAAAGTGCTGATTGGGCTAACTTATTATTATCCCAATTTGTCGGGTTTGACAAAATATGTTGAGCTTTTGGCAGAAAATTTGGTAAAGAAAAATATTGAGGTGGAGGTAATTTGTTCGAAACACGAAAAAAGCTTGAAACTCAGAGAGTCTATTAGGGGGGTGAGCGTTTTTAGGGTTGGTGGCCTAAGACTGGGAAAAGGAATAATCATGCCAACATATCCATTTTTGGCGTTGGCAAAAGTTAGAAAATCTGATGTAGTGAATTGCCACTTACCTAGTATAGAATCTTTTTGGTTGGCTTTTTGGTCTAAGATTTTTAAAAGGAAATTAATCGTAACTTATCACTGTTTTTATGGAAATAACTCGGTGTCAAAAATTTTGATAAATATAATTCATAACATTGTTTGTCTTTTTGCCGATAAAATTGTGGTTAACACAAAAGATTATGTAATTGAAAATGGACTATTAGGATTTTTTAGAAAGAAATTGGTAGAAATATCTCCCCCAATGGAAACAAAAAACGCCAATAAGGATGAAGATCAAGAAATAACAGAAAAGATTTGTTTTAAAAAGAAAGAGAAAATTATCGGATTTTTAGGGAGAATTTCTAGTGAAAAAAATATTGAACTTATATTTGAAACCATTCCTTTTTTAAACAGGCAGGGAATTAATTTTAAAATAGTCTTAGCTGGTCCGGACGATGTGGTAGGTGAAGAAAAGTATCAACAAAAAATTGATAGGTTGATTAAGAAGTACAAGAACAAAGTTGTAAAAATAGGGAAAATTAAAAACCCGGTAGCTTTTTTGACAAAATGTGATTGTTTGGTTTTACCCAGTAATGATAGGTTGGAATCTTTTGGTATGGTGCAAGTGGAAGCGATGAGATGTGGCACTCCAAGTGTCGCCACTAATTTACCGGGGATGAGAATACCGGTAGCCGAAAGCGGAGGGGGTGAGCTGTTTAAAAATAGGGATAGCCGAGACTTGGCTGATAAATTGGTAACGGTTTTAAAACAAGGCAAAAAATATTATCAAAAAAGAATGAAACTAGAAATGTTTGACTACAAAGAATCAATTGATCGGTACGAAGAAATTTTTTTGGAAAATTAGGACTTTGGGGTGGTCGTAGACGGTGAAGGCTTCTTCTGAGGAATCGTCATTGAAACAAAACCAAGACCTGCCAAAAGGAGGAAAGCAAGGATAAGAGCTAAATTCGGCTACTTTGGAAAAACCCAGAGAGCCATCGAAAAGATCTTGATAGTATTTGGTGCTTTGAGGATAATGATCGGGAGATTTGGGAATAGAGCCATAAAGACGATTGGAAGAAAGAATAATATAATCAGAAAGAGCCAACTGCTGATTTATCTTTTGCCATTTTTGGGCAGTATCGGGATTGTAAAGCTCCAGGGTCTGATTGCCATATGAAGCGGGATCAAAGCCGGGCAGATAAAGGGGTAAATAATCATCCCAATGCTCGGTGGCCAGAACCGAACCTGGTGGAATATTTTGATAAATCCAGAGACTGGCCGTCAGACGAGTGATGGGACGGGAATAAATGGCCATAAAAGAAAGAGGATAAATTAGAAAAAGAGTGATGATAAATATTTTAATAAAAATATTTTTAAAATATTTTTGGGAGGAAAGGTAAAAGGAAATAAGCAAGGCCAAGTAAGGGTAAATGGGCAAAAAATAACGCATAGTTTTGGTGACTTGGCTGCCCTGATAGACAAGTAAAATTAAAATCCAAAGATAGGCAAGAAGGAGAATAAAATGACGACGGAGAAATTTTAGGTTTTTGAAAAAAGAAAGAATCAGGGCCAGAGACAGAGGTAAACCAAGACCCCAAAGAAAAATATTTTTGAGAGGAAAAAGGATGGGAACAGTCCCCTGCCACTGAACAGCCGGAGGAAACCAAGAGTCGGGATTGGAAAAAGATTGGAGCTCTTTTATGTTTTGAACAAATTGAGGATGGAGCCACCAGTTGAACCAATTGGCGGAAACAAAAAGATGAGGCTGAAGTAAACGATAAAAAACGGGAGTAAAGAGAGGAAAAAGAGAGAGAATTAAAAGATGTTTTGAAAATTGTTTTTTGTTTTTAAAAAGACTGACAGAAAAAACCAGGGCGATAATGGGAGCAAAGTAAAGAGCAGAGACCTTGCAGGCAAGAGAAGCGGCAAAAGAAAAAGACAGGGCCAAGACAGAAAAAAAGTTAAGAGGAGAAGAAATAAGAAAATAAAAAGAAAGAAGAAGAAAGAAGCTAAGAAAGGTGTCCACAGCAAAAAAATGAGACAACTGAATGGGTAAAACCATAATGGCATAAAGAAAGGCTGACAAAAGAGCCAAAGAGGTCTGGCGGGGCTTTATTTTTTGGCTTATTTTATAAAGCAAAAAAATAATGCCGATGTCGAAAAGAGTAGAAAGAAAGCGTCCGACAAAATGAAGATTGTCATAGTCGGTCTTGCCGATAAGCTGACCGACTATCTTGACCAGGTTTAAGGGCAGAGTGCCATAGACAAAAAAGGAATAGTGGTGATTGTAGGGACTGAGAGTAGAAGTTTGGGGATCAAAATAATCAGAAATTTTACCAGGCAGGTCGATGTCACTGGCTACCATGGTCAGAAATCTTTCATCGGGATGGAGATGCTGATCGGAATCCCAATTGAAACCATAGAGACGAAAAGCAAAAGCCAAAAGAATGATGAAAAGAAAAATTAATTTATTTTTCATAAACAAGAAAAATTTTGTACTGAGAAACCGTCAAAGGGACAGTCTTTTTATATATCCTAATGGTGGGATTGTCAAAAACGGTCCAAGTTTCTTCGGCATTTTCGGCTTTTAAGAGAAAATCGGGAAAAGAAGAAAATTGCTTAACCAGAGTAAAACCCAAATTGCCGGAAAATAGGGCGTTATAAAATCCGGCAGTTTTGGGAAACATATCGGGCAGTCTTTGATGGCTGGCAAAAATCCGGCGGCTTTCCACAATAAAATAATCGGCTTTCGCCATCCCCGAACTTATTTTTTGCTGTTCCGTGGGGCTCTCTTCCAAATCATAAAAATTTGCCGAAATTCTTTTAAAATCTCCCTGCAAGGGAACTTCAATGGTATTTCCTTCTTCCACCAAAAAAGTTGAACCCGGAGGAATATTTTCCCTAAGCCAATTATCCGCCGTAATTCTGACATCGTCGCGCAGGTAAATAGAGAAAAAGGCCAAGGTCCAAAGAGAAGTGGAGATTAGTAAAATAGCGTATAGCGTGTAGCGTATAGTTTGGGATTTTAATGCAGATAATTTAAATAGAAAGAAAGCAGA
>JAHIEZ010000015.1 GCA_018901355.1 Patescibacteria group bacterium
AAGTACATTTTTTACTGATAATCATCAAAGATCCCAGTGCCGCCTCCAAATTTTTTGTTATCTGGTTTAGTTCTTCCACCGATTCGGCCGAAATCGTTATGTAAAGTCCAAATTGAAAAAATCTCTCTTCACCTTTTACCAAGTCTCTTTGTAAGGTCAAAGCATCTTCCAGTTTTGCCTGAGTGGCCGGATTGACCACTCTACCTCTTTGAATATCGGTGCTGATTTCTGCCTCCATTTCCGCAATTTTTCTTCTGAGGTCGTCCAGGATTTCTTTTCCGTCCGTCGGGTAAATATACATCGACACATTCAAAGAAGCATCAAAATTTATCAAAGAAGACAACCAGTTTAATCCCACAAAACGGGGATAAGTGGCCACAAACAAGGTTCGGTAATACCTGGCTCCTATTTGAATTTGATCAAAGTCAACCTGTAGCGCCGCCGGAGCGATTATATCTTTAGTTGATACCAGTCCATCCTCAAAATTTCTTTTTTCTTCCTTGTCTCGCCGTAGCTCCGAAGGATGCGTAGGCGGAGGACTTACTTCTGTTTCTCTCGGTACCATCGGCTCTTTCATCTCCACCGTCGGTTTCTTTTTAATTTTAGCCAGTAAGTCTTTAATCATTTTGTCCCTCCTTTTTCTCATTTTCCATCATCGTTGTCACCATTGGCGAATCATAGTTTAAACTGCCCACTTTTTGAGCCGGATTGGTTCCCTCGTTATACATTCGGTAAAACAGCTCTATTATCTGTTTGCTTTCCAATGTTTTTACTTCCAGTCCCAAGCGGGAAAATAATCTGACCAAATGATCTCTTTTCGGGCTCAAACTGGCTTTGGCTTTTTCCAAAATATAGTCCTTATCAAAGGGTAATTTTTGTTCCACCCCTTTTTTCTTAATGGCAAAAAGTCCTCCAATTTGACCTTTGGCACTTTTAATTCCCATTTCCAGCACCGAAAAGGGGATGGCGATGTAAAAAGATTTTGACAGTACGTCATTTCTTCTCACCGTTTCTTCCACAAATTTTCGATAAGACGCCGTTCTTTCTTTTAGTTTTTCATTACTTTGTTCCGCCTCCACTTTTTCCAGTCTTTTCAAATAGACGCTGATATCTTTAGATTTTGAGTGAATCACAATTTGGATAGCAAAATTCAAAGAATTTAAAATGCCACCATAAGCAAACACCAGAGACTGCTGTTCTCTTTCTGATAAAAGATCAAAATTGACCGAAGACAATTGCAATACCATGGCACACGACCCGTCTTTCAACATCACCACTCCGTCCACCACATCCTCAATCGAAAGATGATCTTGGGTACTGCCCCTGATTGCTATTTTTAATGTATCGTCTGGCATAAGAAAATAATTAGTCTCCTCTAATCATAACCAAAAAAGAGCAGTTCGTAAACCTGCTAGCCAATCGCTCTTATTTTAACCGGCTCCACAATTCTTCCTCCCAATTCCACATTAATCCTGTTAAACTCATTTCCTTCTTTTTCTGTGATAATCAAATACTTTCCGTTTGCCAATTGAGTCGAGCTTCTAAACTGACCCAAAGAGTTGGTTTTTAGTACTCTGGCCGGTATTCCTCTTTCATCTTGAATTTCCACAATGGCATTTTCTGCAATTTTTCCGTCCATATCCGTCACCATTCCCACGATTAAATTAGGCACATCGGGGATAGCTGGCATCGGGATTGAGCCAAACACCGCCTCTCCGGTTGCCTCCAATCTTTTCTTTTTCAGATCCAAATTCATTTTTTGTTCCCGCCAATCAAGCTTTTCCTTTCCTTCTTTTTCCTCTTTTTCCTCTTTTACTCTTGTTTCCGGCCTCGCCTCAGCCTCTTCTTTCGCTTTGTCCTTTTTAATATTTTTAATTGTTGGTAAAGTTTCGATAAATTCTTTTATTTTACTTTCATCTCGATTTTTTACCGTTACTTCCGCCACTTCAACAACTTCTTCTACTTTCTTTTTCGCCTGCCAATCCATCCAATTTTTGTCTCCCCTTTTCTTGTAAGTGTAAATAGTCGGTGACCAAATTGCCTTCCAAAACGAAAAAATCCAAGTTTCTAGTGGTCTATCTTGAAAGGGGACAAAAGCTAAAGCCAATCCTCCCAATCCAAACAAAGCCATTAAGGGTAGCCTAAACAAAATAAACATTTTCGTCGAATTAATTAAAAAGGCGACGGCAATCCCTCCTCCCGCCTTCAAAAACTGTTTTAAAGTCATCTCTCCCACCAGCTTAAACTCGTAGCTACTGATCTGTTGCGGTATCGGATGCTGTTCCATTCTTAATTCTACCAGCTTATTTTTTTATTTCTTTGTGTTTCGTGCCGACTTGAGTCGGCCTCATCAGCCCTGCAACGGCAGGGAACACAAATTGCCAACCTGACCGGACCGAGAAACAAAACAAACCCGCCTTTGGGCTCGGTTTAGTTTTCTCGGTCCCTGCCAGGCCGGTTATTTTCAGTGGTCGTCCAACAGGAAGTACAAAAAAGTAGCCACGTGGACTTGCCTTCCCTTGGGTATGCCAATCATTTCGCGAGTCTTTCGGACCGCACTCTCGAAAGTCTCACTCGTCACGTTGACATTCAAGTGCATGGCATTTCTTTTGAGGACGTCTTTCCTCAGGGTGTTGGTCAGATGCCACCGACCTTTTCTTACTGTCAGGAAACAAACAAAGTGCAGTCTCTCCCACATGGGAAACTGCATCAGCAGTCGCCCGTTAGCCACGGGAACCATCACTTTTTCTTCCAGCGGAGCAATCCTATCGACCGCTTCGCGGAGCTTATCTATCTCCACCAGCGAGACATCAGGATCTCCCTCAGGTTGTCCCCATCGCTCCCTCCACTCTTGCGTTTTACTTCTCCAGTCCCAACTGTCTGTCATCATACCCTCCAACTGTTTTTTCAACGAGCCTTAACGTGCCATTGTTAGCACATCACCAAATTATACAATATTTATCACAAATTTAAAAAATATAAGATAATTTATATCTTAAATCCCTTTTTCCCTTTATAATATTCCTATGTCTCGCCTTCTTATTGTCGATGGTCATGCCATCGCCCATCGCGCTTATCATTCCATCCCTCCTTTTTCCCACAACGGCCAGCCGGTCAATCTTATCTACGGTTTTTATTCTATGCTTTTGTCTGTTATTGACCAGCTTCAACCCAAATATCTCCTCGTTTGTCTTGATTCTCCCGGACCCGTTTTCCGTAATCAGGAATTTCTTGCTTACAGAACTCAACGCAAACCGGCCGATAAAAATCTGGTCGTTCAGCTTCCCGAGTTAAAAAATAGCCTAGAAAAAGCCGCCATTCCCAATTTTTCCCTTGGTGGTTACGAAGCTGATGACCTTATCGCTACTTTAACCCACCAGAGCCTTATAAAACCCCTTATTTCCCGCGTCACCATTATCACCGGTGATAAAGACCTGATGCAATTGGTCAATTCCAGAGTCGAGCTTTTTATGCCCGTTCGCGGTCTTTCCCAAACCCAAACTTTTCATCCCAAAGACGTTTTTCAAAAGCTTGGAGTCAAACCCTCCCAAGTGGTTGATTTCAAAGCTCTGATGGGGGACAGTTCCGACAATTACCCCGGAGTTGCCGGTATCGGTCCCAAATCTGCCATCGACCTTCTTTCTACTTTTGGCAGTCTCGATAATATTTACAAAAATATCAAAAAAATTAAACCAACTCTCAAAACCAAACTGGTAGAAAATAAAGACAATGCCTATCTTTCCCAAAAACTGGCCCAACTTGTTTATGACGCCCCCGTCAAACTCAATCTCAAAAAAACCCTTTGGGGCCAGGATAGGATAAAATCTCTTCAACAGCTCTTTCTTTCTTATAATTTCCGTTCTTTGGTCTCCCGCCTTCAAAAAAAATACCCCGAATTCCACCCCCCCAACCAAACCTCCTTGTTTTGACAAACATTCCTTACTTTGCTAAACTTACCTTACTATGACTTATACCGCCACTATTACCAGCAAAAGACAGCTTACTATTCCCGCCAAACTTTTTCGTAAAATTAACCTAAGTCAGGGTCAAAAAGTTATCTTAACCGAAGAAAATGGTTTTATAAAGATGGAATCTGCCATAGACATGGTTAATCGTCTTGCCGGTTCTTTAAAACTTCCCAAGAAATATCAATCTTTACCCATTGATAAAGTTGTTTCTCAAGCCAAACAAAAATATTGGCAGGAAAAAACCAAAAAAGAATTGTCTTTATGATTTTTGTTGATACCAATTTCTTTCTTCGTTTCTTTCTCCAAGACAATTCTCCTCAATTTCGTCAAGCCAAAAAACTTTTTCATCAAGCCAGTTCTGGTCAAGCCACCCTTGGTACCTCGCTCATCGTTTTTTTTGAGGTTTATTGGGTTTTATCTTCCCTTTATGGTAGAAAACACGAATTAGTTCTTCAAACCTTGTTGGCTATTGCCAACATGGATTTTGTTTTCTTGCCCCAGCGTCAACTTTTAAAAACCTGTCTTGCTAATTTTTCCCGTTTTAATTACGATTTAGAAGACACTTACAATTTTTTCTATGCTCAGAGTAAAAAAGTTTCGGAATTTGCCACTTTTGACAAAAAATTAAAAGAGAAATTTATTCTTTTTTCCCAAGATGTCCAAAACTCCTAAAATCGCCCTCGTTCACGACTATCTCAAAGAATATGGCGGGGCTGAATCAGTTTTAGAAGCTTTATCAGATATTTTTCCCGACGCTCCCATCTACACCTCCCTTTACCGTCCTCAAAGTTTCGGCCCTCACCGTTTACGCCTCCAAAAAAAATGGCATGGCCGGATTCGCCAAAGCTTTTTTCAATTCATTCCCTTTGCCTCCTGTCTTATTTCTCCCCTCCGTTTTCTCTCTCCTCTGGCTTTCAAGTCTTTCAACTTTCACCCCGCCACGGCTGGGGCGGCTTTTGATTTAATCATTTCCTCCGCCACCGGTGCTTATTTCCCCAATGCTCTCAAAAAAGGGGAGGCCAAGCTAATTTGTTATTGCCACACTCCTCCCCGTTATCTTTATGGTCTAGCCACCGCCCGTGATCCAAAAAAATATCCCATTTTAAATTTTTTTGCCCAAATTATCTTC
>JAHIEZ010000104.1 GCA_018901355.1 Patescibacteria group bacterium
CCACTTTCTATTGCTTTTTCAAGCGTTAGCGGCGAATCGTCCACGACGATGTCAGCCTTTGGAAAGAGAACGGTCTTGTCCAGAGAGAGGTGAAGTTCATCGTAGGGGAGCCCATGCCTCGCAAGCCATCGTTCGGTCGGCTGCCTCATTTCCAGCGTACGGTGGCTGGCAATGATGATATGAAAACCATGTTCTCTGAGTGACGACAGGAAGTCCTGTGATTCAGGGTAGGGTTGGTATTGGTCGTTGTCCTGATTATGGTGAATTGAGTTGATCGCCGCGATAAAATCCGCCGCCGAACAGTATCCCTCCCAAATGTCGTAGGTAGTCCAATGATCGGGCGTTGGAAAATTCCGGTTGATCTTTTTCAACTCCAGATAAAAAGCGTCGCTGAATTGCCAGAGGGTGTTGTCTATATCAATTATCGCTATCTTGCTCAAAGTTGTTTTTCTCCATGTCGTTATGAAGGTAATCTTAATCACAAAATATTGTAAGCCGTCAAGAATTTGCGCATTTCGAATAAGCGTCATTCTGCAACTCCGTAACAGAATGACGCTTATTCGTTATCAGTAAGGCTGATCTTGCTAAAATATCAATAAATCAATACTCTTGTATACCGACCACGTCAATGGTTTTCAATTTGGAACACATCGTTGCCAGTCATTCCAAGGCTGCTAAAGAAAATCTTACCGTAAAACAGGCTACCGATACCATCAAACTGGTTCTGAATGGCTTTACGGATACTCTGAAAAAGGAAGGCTGAATCGAAATCAGGGGGTTTGGGAGTTTTACTGCGAGAGAATACGAATCGTACACATGAAGGAATCCCACCCGCATTTTTCTATATGTGGTAAAATGAATGACCCTGCAGCAAGCGGCGGGGTATCAAAACCGAAAGGATATTCCCCCGCAGCGAGCTGCGGGGGAATATCAAGTTAAAATGGAGGGTCGGCAGGAGCTTTTGGATGCCACTGAGATGAAGCTCGACATTATGGCAGACTGGTCATAGCTTCGATCTACTTCGTATGCAGGAGAGCGAGATATAATCGTGGCCCAAATCAGATCTGAAGTTCCACGAAAACGTGTAAAAGGCATGAGCACTTTTGCCTCACTTCGCAACACCGACTATCTCTACCTGTGGATAGGCAACCTGTTCAATACGGCTGGTCTGTGGATCCAGCAGGTAACCATCGGCTGGTTGGTGTGGGAGTTATCCGGTTCGGCCACTATGGTGAGCATCGCATCAAGCTTGCGGTTCTTGCCGTTCCTTTTCATAGGGCCTCTCGGCGGGGTTGCCGCCGACCGAATGGATCGCCGCCGCCTTCTAATGATTACGCAGGCGGTAATGGCTGCCGCGGCCGTGTTGTTTGCCGCAGTGGTGGCGCTGGACTGGGTGCGTGTATGGCACGCAATGGCGTTCAGCTTCGTGATGGGATGCGGCTTTGCCATGAATGCGCCCGTCCGTCAGTCTCTGATAGCTAACACCGTGCCGCTCAAGGAACTGGGCAACGCCATTGCTCTAAACGCTACTGCTATCAACGCCACCCGCATTATCGGACCTGCGGTAGGAGGGGTGCTAATCGTGGCTTTTGGTGTGGCAGGGAATTTCCTGTTGCAGGCGGGTCTGTACCTTTGCATGGTGGCGGTAATCTTCCCGATGAAGACGCCATACCGAGACACCATGTCTGCGAGTGAGTCATCGGCCCTCCAAAGCCTGAAAGAGGGCATCCATTACGTTTGGGGCAACAACACCATGTTCGGGCTGATGATGCTCAGTTTCATCCCGTCCTTGTTTGTAATGCCAATCTTGCAGATTATGCCGGCCTTTACGGAGGAAGTACTCCACGCCAAGGCCGACATCTATGGATACCTGATGGCCTCTTTCGGTGTCGGCGCCCTTCTGGCAACCCTGACCATGGCTTCGTTCGGGAACGTGATTCGCAGCGGATGGCTGGGCATCACGGCTCTGTTGTCTGCGGCTGTCTTCGTTATCCTTTTCTCCCAATCCACGCTGCTATGGGCTGCTTTTTTCTTACTTGCGGCTCTTGGCTTCTCCCAACTGACCTTCCGTGTCAACAACAATACACTCGTGCAAATGCTGGCTCCCGACTCACTCCGCGGGCGAGTAATGGCGATCTACCAGATTGACCACGCTGTCATGCCAATTGCCTCCTCTGCATTAGGAGTATGCGCGGACCTCTTCTCCGTACCTACTTCCATGGCGGCATCGGGTATTCTGTGTCTGGTAGTGATGGGGGTGCTCATGGCAAGCGTAAAACAGATACGGGATCTGCGAAAATTGTAGATATGTTTTAGTCAGTTGTGAAGGGCTTTGTCTTTGATGTA
>JAHIEZ010000003.1 GCA_018901355.1 Patescibacteria group bacterium
ACAAGTTTGCAGGAGTTTGTCAGAGTGATGGATAAGGCCAACAAGGGAGAACAACTTGATGGTTTAATTTTTGATTTGAGGGATAATATCGGCGGGGCAATTGATAATCTGCCCTATTTTTTGGGACCGTTTATCGGACCGGATCAATATGCCTACCAGTTTTATCATCAGGGTGAAAAAGAAGATTTTAAAACCAGAAGTGGCTGGATAAATAGTTTGGCTCGTTATAAAAAAGTGGTAATTTTAATCAACGAACAGAGTCAATCTTCGGCGGAATTAATGGCTTCAGTTTTAAAAAAATATAATGTGGGAGTGTTGATGGGAAACACCAGTAAAGGTTGGGGAACAATAGAAAAAGTGTTTCCGATAGAAAATCAAATTGATGATAAGGAAACTTATTCGATATTTTTAGTGCACAGGGTAACTTTGCGGGAAGATGGACAGGCAATTGAGGGTCAAGGAGTAGAACCGTTGATTAGTTTTGACGACAAAAACTGGAAAAGGGAATTACTAAAATATTTTGAAGATCCCTTGATGGTAGAGGCGGTAGAAAAAGTAAAGTAAACTTACTTTTACATCATACCGTCCATGCCACCCATACCTCCCCCGGGTATAGAGGGAGTTTTTTCCTCTTCGGGGATGTCGGTAATGAGAACTTCGGTGGTCAAAATCATCTGACCAGCGGAAACAGCATTGATGAGAGCCGATTTGGTGACTTTGGCCGGATCGATAATGCCGAATTTTCGCATAGAACCGAATTCATCAGTGGCGGCATTGTAGCCGTAATCCGATTTGGGATCTTTTCTTAATTCTTCCTGAACTTTGTTTAGAATATAACCAGCGTCTTTACCGCTATTTTCGGCTAATTTCCTTAAGGGCTGCTCGAGAGCATATCTTAGAATATTAAGGCCGACTTTTTCCTCGTCATTGATAGTTTCGACAGTATCAAGAGCGACTGAGGCTTTGAGCAAAGCGGTACCGCCACCGGCAAGAGTGCCTTCTTCCAGGGCAGCTTTGGTGGCTTCGACGGCATCTTTGACTCTTTCTAATTTTTCTTTCATTTCCATCTCGGTAGCACCGCCAACTTCCAAAACAATGGCCCCACCGGCTAATTTGGCAATGCGCTCCTGGAGTTTTTCTTTGTCATAATCGGAATCGGAACGATCGACTTGAGTTTTTAACTGAGCCACACGGGCTTTAACATCAGCTTCTGATCCGGCCCCACCGATAATACGACAATTGTCTTTGTCGGCGGTAACGGAGGCGGCCTGACCACAGTATTCCTGAGGTTCGACAGTCTCAAATTTGGCACCGGTATCCTCGGAGATAACCTGACCACCGGTTAGGGCGGCGATATCTTCGAGCATAGCTTTTCGCCTGTCACCAAAACCGGGGGCTTTGACAGCAAGAACATTGAAAGTGCCACGAAGTTTGTTGACCACTAAGGTAGCCAAGGCTTCACCGTCGATATCGTCGGCGATGATGACAAAATTTTTGGTGAGCTTAACTAATTTTTCTAGAAAAGGCAGAATGTCTTGAATAGAGCTGATTTTTTTATCAGTAATAATAAGGTAGGGGTTTTCGATAACAGCCTCCATAGTTTCGGTATTGGTGGCAAAATAGGGAGATAAGAAACCACTGTCAAATTCCATACCGGAAGTTTCTTTAGTTTCAATATCCAAACCTTTGCCTTCTTCGGCGGTAATCAAACCGTCGTGACCGACCTTGACTACAGCTTCGGCAATTTTTTTACCAATGTCGGGATCACCGGCAGAAATAGTAGCAACTTGTTCGATAGAATCTTTGTCGTCTATTTTGATTTCTTTTTTGGCAATATCAAGTTGTTTTAAGACAGCCCTTAGACCTTTTTCCAAACCGTGACGGATAAGCATGGGATTGGCTCCGGCAGTAACATTTTCCAAACCTTTGTTGGCGATGGCCTGAGCCAAAAGGGTGGAAGAGGTAGTACCGTCACCGGCGGCATCGTTGGTCTTGCTGGCGGCTTCTTTGATAAGCTGAGCGCCCATATTTTCAAAAGGATCTTTGAGGTCAATTTCTTTAGCGACAGAAACACCATCGTGGATAACGCTGGGAGCACCCCATTTTTTGTCGATGGCAACGTTTCGACCCTTAGGACCAAGAGTGGTAACGACGGCATCGGCCAAAATGTTGATACCCCTTAATAATGATTGACGGGCAGAAGATGAAAATTTTAGTTGTTTTGCCATGTTTTTTTGAATTAAAAATTAAGAATTAATAATTAAGAATTATTGAATAGTAGCCATGATGTCGTCGAATTTTAAAAGTAAAAGCTCGACATCGTTTTCTTTGTATTCTTTGCCACCCCATTCACGATAGATGACAACATCGCCGACTTTACAGGGAGCGGTAACTTTTTGACCATCGATTAAAGTCGGGCCACCGACAGATAAAACAGTACCTTGTTGGGGTTTGTCTTCATGAGAGTCTGGCAGAACTATACCGGAAGCGGTAGTTTTTTCGATTGGCTGGGGCTTGATTAAGAGATAACCGGGGACGGGTTTAATTTTACTGCTTGTTTTTGTCATAGAAAATTTATTAAAAAATAATTATCAGTCGAATAAAAGGACTGCTAATATTGTAACAGGCTGAACGGAGAGGTCAAGGGGGAAAATGGTTTTTTAAACTTTGGGCTAATTTTTTTATTTTTTTCTCGTCTGCTTTGGGACCGTCATTGGAAGAAAGACAGCCTTCGTAAGTTTCAAAAAACTTATCGTCTCCACTTAGATATTGTTTCCACTTGCCTTTTTTCATATGGCTCGTTCCATGCATTGGGTAAAGTTTAATGTGAGCATGGTCGACGCCGGTGCCTTCCATAATCAGACCAACCCGACCAACGTCTTTAAAATGCTTGGTTAAAATTTGAGAAACTTTTTTGGTGGCCAGGATAAATCGTTGTAAAACCCGATCGGGCATGGCTAAAACATCACTGCCGTAGTGTTTTTTGGGGACAACAACCGTAGCCCCTTCAGTATTTGGCCAGGTTGATAAAAAGGCCATAAAATCATTATCTTGCCAAAAGATACCGGGGGTTTTAATTTCCCCGCTGACAATTTTGCAAAAAATACAGTCTCCTTGACTTGTGGTTGATTTGTAGTCTGCCATGTTGGTTAATTTTAGCACCAGGCGAAAAGTGAA
>JAHIEZ010000016.1 GCA_018901355.1 Patescibacteria group bacterium
CCTCCGGATAACTAAAAGGGGAATATTTTGTCGGCGAACCGGGTAATCCTGCCAATAAGGCCGATTCTGCCAAACTTAAGTCTTTTACTTCTTTATTAAAATAACCTCTGGCTGCTACCTCCACTCCCCAGTAAGTTCCTCCGTAAGGTGTTTGGTTCAAATACATTTCCAAAATTTTATCCTTGCTGTACAAAATTTCCGTGGCAATGGTCAACACGGCCTCTTTTATCTTTCGGCTCAGAGTTCTTTCCGGAGTCAATAGCGCATTTTTGACCAATTGTTGGGTCAAAGTAGAGCCTCCTTCCAGTTTTTTCTTAAAAACTGTCCGGTAAACCGCTCTGACAATACCCTGCAGATCAAAACCAAAATGTCGATAAAACTTGGCGTCTTCTATTGCCAAAGTTGCCTTTTTTAAATTTTCCGGAATTTCTTCCAAGCCCACCGTCACTCTTCTTTTTTCCGAAAAAAATTCGTATAACAGTTTTCCATTTCTATCATAAATTCTTGAAGATTCCGGATAATTTCCGCTGACTAATTTTTTTGGGTTGGGAATATCTTTTACCAACCACAATAAAAACAGCAACATTAGCAAGACCACTCCTGCCCCGATTTTCCACCATCTTTTAATTCTTAATTTAATATTTTTTTTCTTCTTGTTTTTCATTCCATTCTCTCAAACTTTCAACTATCTTTTTATATTCGACTTTGTCAACCAGTTCCGGTCTGTTTACTTTTTTTATTTCTGTTTCATAAGCCAATCCGGCTAGGTAGATATCTACGGCCAAACCTTTTTTGTTAAAATTTTTCTTATCCATTTTTTGCCAGTCCTGCTCTACTTTTTCCAATTTGTTCAAGGCTTCTGTCATCGCCCTTATCGCTTCATCTTCTTTGCCAAAAGCCAACAATACTCTCGCCTCCGAAGCTTTTTTATCTGCCAAAAGTAGCCCTACTTTTATTTTTTCTTCTCCTTCCTGACTCAGGTAAAGCCACAAGAAGTCTCTGATTTCCTTGATTCCATACCAAGGGCTGGTTGGTAGAGTTCTTACTTCCGGTAATTTATAAAAGAAGATCTCCGATGGCTGGTTTACTCTTCGAATCACAATTTTCACCGGTATTTTTCTCAATTCATTTTCTTTTTCATCCAGCATTGTCGCTCTCAAACTGGCTCGGCTGATAGACAAAAACAAGATAGCCAAACCTAAAAATAAAACCATCAAAAACACCGCCACCTCTGTTAATTTTTTGGCCAAAAAAGACTTTTTCATCTTCATTATTCTATCATCTGGCTTTGTGAAAAAACGCTTTTTTTAAACCAACTTTTTCTTCTCTTATTCTTTTAGCCATATAAATATATTGCAGTCCAAAAGCCAAAATATTCAGACAATCTTTCTTTAAATTTTCTTTTTCTTCGTTTTTATTTTTTTTCTCTTTTTTATTCAGTTTTTTTTCATATCCACTTGCTACCCATTTTTTTGCCCAAGAATTTTTTTTCAAAAATTTTTCATAAATTTTTTCTTTATTTATTAATATTTTTAACAAAATCAAATCTATGGCGTTTTTTTTATTTTTCGGTATCTCCAAACTGTCTTCTTCCAGCCACAAGTTAAAACAAAAATCATTTGATCTTTCTTTTTTCCCATAGCTTCTGTGCTTTATCTTGTTTTTTTTCAAAAAAAGTTTTAATTTTAGTCGACTCCACCACAATCTGTTTTTTCTGCAAATAACCAAGATGTCTATATCATCCTTTTTTTTAGCATTTTCCGCCGCCACCGATCCACTTACCCCCAAAAATAAGATATCACTATCGTTTTCTGCCACCATTCTGGCCATTTTTTGGGCTAATTTCATTTTTTTTCTTGTTACCAAATTTTTCTTTTTAGTTAGGCTCAAACCCATTTTTCTCAGCGCCTCTCCTATTTCTTTTTTTTTAAAAATTTTCTCCCCCAATAGTCTTTCTTCTATTTGTTCTTCATTAAGTTCCATTCCAAATTTATTGGCATAAGTCAAAGTTTTTTCAATTGCCGCCTCTATTTTCATTCTAGTCAATTTTATCTTAAATTAGCTTTTAATTGATATAATACAGGCATTAGTTAAATTGCCCCAAACATGGCCAAATCCAAAATAATTTATCTGGACAAAACTACCCAAAGGTATCGTCTCTGGGAGATGATACCCGGTTTTTTGGCTTGGATGATTATCATTTTTCCTCTTTGGGGTGCTTTTTTTCTTCCCAAAGTAGTCGCTTATTTTGTTATCGCCTTTCTTCTTTACTGGCTCTATCAATCATTTAAGTCGGCCATTCTGGCTCTAATCGGTTATTCCAAAATAAAAAATGCGCAAAAAACCGATTGGAAACAGCTTTTCAATCTGGATTTTCGTTCTTCTTGGCTCAAATATCAAGCCATCCACCATGTCGTTATTATCTCCTCCTACAAAGAGCCGGTTTCCGTTATCGATATGGCCGTGGGCAGTCTGGCCGCTCAAGTTGATATCAGTCTAAAAAAACTCCACCTGGTTATTGGTCTTGAGCAAAGAGCCGGAGCAGACAGCATCAATCAAACTACCGCTTTCTTCTCCCAAAAATACCAAAACGTTTTTGGCTCTCTTTCCTTTACCCATCATCCCGCCGATACTAAGGGAGAAATTGCCGGTAAACATAGCAACGAGGCTTTTGCCGCCAAAGCTTTTAAAGACGAATTTATCAAAAGCTCCAAAAATCCCCATGGTCAATTAGATCTAAAAAATCTTACTCTCACCAGTTGTGATGTTGATACTATCTTTAGTCCCAAATATTTTTCTGCTCTTACTTATTTTTTCGCCAAAGACAGACACCGCTATTTAAAATTTTGGCAATCTCCCATCTTCTGGCATCACAACATCAATCAAGTTCCGGCCCCCATTCGCATTATCGGTACTTTAGGCAATATTATTCACATTGCCAATATTCAAGAGCCTGATGGTCTCTTTTTTAATTATTCCTGTTA
>JAHIEZ010000017.1 GCA_018901355.1 Patescibacteria group bacterium
ACCAATAATAAAGAGGTTCATAATTTTTTTAATTTAATAAGATAATTTTTCGTAATTTTGGGTTTGGACGATGTTTTCTATTTTTCGGGTCAACTCAATAACAACGGAAACTACGATTAAAATACTGGTACCGCCAATGCTAAGAGTGGAAATATGGGTCATTTTTTGAACCAAAGAAGGAGAAATGGCAATAATACCCAAAAAGAGAGCACCGATGGCAATAACCCGGGTCAATAAATATTGTAATCTCTTTTCGGTGGCTAAACCGGGACGAATGCCAGGAATAAAACCGCCGGATTTTCTCAACTGATCGGCAATGTCTTTGGGTTTAAAAACGACGGAAGTATAGAAAAAAGTGAAAACAATAACCATTAAAAAATAAAAAACGATATAAGTGTAGGTTTGAGGCTGAAAATAACGATTGATAAAAGTAGCAATGGCGGAAATTTGAGGCTGAGGAACTTTAATTAGAAATTGGCTTAAGAGAGAAGGAACTGTGGCTAAAGAAACAGCAAAAATAATAGGCATAACGCCGGCGGTGTTGACTTTAATGGGAAGGTAGGTACTTTGAGCTCTCCTGGCGTAATGGATGGGAATCCTTAAAACCGCCTCTTCAACCAAAACGATACCAATAATAACCGCCAAGGAAACTAAAAGAAGAATGAATAAGTTCATCTTGTTTTGAGAATCAGATAAGTCGGTTAGAGTAAGGGTTTGGACGATGCTAACAGGCAGACGGGAAATAATGCCGGCAAAGATAATCATAGAAGTACCATTACCAAGGCCATAGGTGTTGATCATTTCGCCAAAAAATATCATGATCATGGTACCGGCAACCATGCTGGATAAGAGAGCCACCAGAAAAACGGGAGAGAGAGAACCAATAATGTTTTGAGACCTTAAAATGCCATACATACCAAAAGACTGCATAATGGCGATGGGAATAGTGGCCAAACGAGTGTATTGATTTATTTTGGCTCGACCATACTCCCCTTCTTTGCTCAATTCTTCCAATTGAGGCACAACCATACCTAAAAGCTGAAACATAATAGAAGCGTTGATATAAGGAGCCAAACCAAGAGCAACAATGGAAAAATTGGCTAAAGTGCCTCCGGAAAAAATATCTAAAAGAGAAAGTAATTGGTTGCCGGAAAAAAATTGCTGAAGACGGGTAACATCGACCCCGGGAACCGGAATATGAGCAATAAGACGAAAAACAATAAGAATAAAGAGGGTAAAGGCCAGTTTTTTTCTTAAAAGAGGAGTTTTGAGACCCTGAAGGTAGATGAGAAGGGATTGTTTAATCTGGTTCATTTAGGATACCTGTCCCCCTGCCTTAACAATCTTTTGACTAGCCGTTTTACTAAGAGGTATTTGCTGAAGACGGAGGGCCTTTTTTATTTTACCACCAGACAGGATTTTTACTTTTTTACCGGTGAAAGAAAGACCGGAAGCCAGAGAAAGACTGGTGGGGTTGACCGTATCTTTGTCTTTAAACCATTTGTTTAATTGGTCTAAAGTAAAAGTAAGAATAGTCTTTTGAGGTAAAAGACGATGTTTACCCCTTAAAAACGGGGTTCTTTTTATCCAACCTTTTTTTATTTTTGAACCGTCAAAAGTGAGCTTGGTTTTGCCTCTGGCCTTGTCTCCTTTGGCGCCACGACCGCTGGTGTGACCACCGCGACCGGAACCATAGCCACGACCAAGCCTTTTTTTTGACTTTTGGGCAATTTTTGGTAATTGGGATAAAAAGTTCATTTTAAGTTTGAAAGAGCTTTAAAAGTAGCCCAAACATTAACTGATTTGTTTTTGGAACCAATAATTTTGCTGACTAAGTCTTTTATGCCAGAAAGCTCGACCACAGAACGAACAGGACCACCGGCGATAATACCGGAACCTTCTTTGCCGGGACGAAGAAAAATCTGAGCGCCTTTAAATTTGATTTTTTGAGCAGAAGCAATAGTGCCATTAATCTGAGGAATAGTCAGCATGGCTTTTCGGGCCCGACTGATAGCTTTTTGGATAGCATCGGAAACGTTTTTGGCGCGACCAAGTCCAACTCCTACCCGAGATTTTTTATCTCCAGTAACCACCAGAGCGGTGAAAGAAACCTGATTACCCCCTTTGGTTTTTTTAGAAACTCTTTTGATTTGAACGACTTTGTCGGCAAATTCCGAAACTTCCCGGTCTGATTGGTGATTTTGATTTGGATTGTACATGGTTTTTAGAATAGGAGACCGCCTTGACGAGCGGCATCAGCTAAGGCTTTGATTCTACCATGATAAAGGTAGGGGCCACGATCAAATCTAACTTTGGTAATTTTGGCTTTTTTGGCGGTGGCGGCAATGGCCAAACCGACAGCCTCGGCCTGTTTAATTTTAGAAAGTTTGGAAGATAATTTCTTTGAATTAGCGGAGACTAGAGTGAGACCTCTTTTGTCGTCAATTATTTGAACCCAAAGATGGCGATTGGAACGAAAAACGGTTAGCCTGGGAATACCCATATTTGAGGCCAATTTCCGTCTTACTTTTAGGGCTCTTCTTTCTTTACTATTTTGAGTGATCATAATTAGCTTTCGGTTTTGGCGGCTTTGCCTGGTTTAATTTTAATATATTCGTCAAGATAACGGATACCTTTGCCTTGGTAAGGTTCAGGTTTACGAACTTTTCTGATGTTGCTGGCTGTTTGACCAACCACGGTTTTGTCTATACCGGAAACGGTAATTTTTGTTTCGGCTTCAACGCTAATTTGAACACCTTCGGGCGCTAAAATTTCGACGGTATGGATATAGCCAACGCTTAGAATAAGTTTGTTGCCTTCAACCGAAGCCTTATAGCCTGTGCCTCTAATCTCCAATTGTTTTTGCCAGAGCTGTTGAACTCCGGAAACCATGTTGTTTAAATGAGCCCGGATGGTACCGTGATTTGATTTGGTTTTTTTATCATTGTTGAGACGGGTAAGAAAAATTTGATCATCTTTAATTTCTGCTTCAATTTTGGGAGGAAGAGTCAAAGACAACTCCCCTTTGGGTCCGGTAACAGTAAGCCTGTCTTTTTCTATCTTGACAGTGACAGAGGAAGGAATTGGAACTGGTAATTTACCGATTTTGGACATATTTAGTTTATTTGAGCGATAACTTCACCACCCAATTTTTGCTTGACGGCTTGTCTTTGTGACAAAAGACCCTGAGAGGTGGAAATGATAATCAGGGTTTGATGAGAGCTACCCCAAGGAAGAGAGGAAGATTTTTCATACCAGCGACGGCCAGGCTTGGAAAATATCTTTAAAGTTTCAATGGCCGGAGAATTGTTGAGGTAAGTAAGCTGTAGGTTTATGGTTTTTTTGGTTTCTCCAGAAACAGAATAATCGGATAAGAGCCGGTGTTTTTTTAAGATTTGAGCCAGGGCAATGCAAAACTTAGAAGCAGGAGCTGATAAGGTTTTTTTACCTGCCTGATAAGCATTTTTAATGCGAATGAGAAAGTCTATTGAGGTTGATTGCAACATTTTTTTACCAGCTGGCTTTTTTAACGCCAGGCAAAGAGCCGGCCTGGGCTAGTTTGCGAAAACAAAGCCGACAAAGACCGAATAAACGAATAAAGCCATGAGGACGGCCACAAATCTGACAACGATTGTGGTATCGAGTGGAATACTTTAATTTTTTTGACTGACGAGCTATTTTTGCGATATTTGCCATAATTATTTTGCAAAAGGAAAACCTAAAGCGGATAATAACATTTTTGCTTCTTTTTTTGAAGAGGAGGAAGTGACAAAAGTGGCCTGAACAGAGCGGATTTTGTTGACTTTGTCCTGATTGATCTCGGGAAAATAAGTTTGATCTTTGATAACCAAATTGTAATTACCCTGACCATCAAAAGCTTTGTCTGAAAAACCCTGAAAATCTCTTAAACGAGGTAAGACTATATTGAAAAGTTTTTCGGCAAAATCATACATCCTTTGGCCCCGAAGAGTGACCTTGTAGGCTAGGGGTTCTCCCATTTTCAACTTAAAACTAGCGACTGATTTTTTGGCTCGGGCTAAAAGGGGTTTTTGACCGGTGATGGCCATAATCTCTTCTTTGGCATTGTCTAACTCTCCACTGTCATCTTTGGAAGCAGAACAACGACAGTTGATAACAATCTTGTTGAGGCGAGGAAAAGAAAAAGT
>JAHIEZ010000018.1 GCA_018901355.1 Patescibacteria group bacterium
CTCCTCCTTCTATCGCCATTTCCGTCACTTTTTTCTCTGTTTCCAATACCGGCATTTTTAAAACTTGCCCTTCTTCCAACAAACCAGGATTTTCTAATTGGTTTTCCTTGGCAATTTCCACCCACTTATAACCTGAGTTATAGCGATTTTGTGCAATTGTCCACAAACTATCTCCTTTTTTAACAGTATAGACACCATTGACCCCCACCTCTGAATCAAAAGAACCATCCAGTTTTTCTTCATCCAAAACAGTCTCGCTTCCGGGTACACTAATAGAACCTTTTCTTTTTTGAAAGAAATTAACCACCAAACCAAACACCACCATTACTATCACCAAACCCAAAAACATACTTACAACTTCTTCTGCGGACCTTGAATTTTGTTTTTTTATTGCCATGCTTTACTTTACACAAATAAGGTCCTATAGTCAACATTATTTTAAATACTTGCAAAAAATCAACCAAAATTGCAAAATACCCCTATATGAAAAACTTCAAAAAAGAAAAAACCTTAATAATCATTAAACCGGACGGCATTCAACGAAGCTTAATAGGAGAAATCATCAAACGCTATGAACGCTCTGGCTTAAAACTCATCGCCCTCAAAATGCTCGTTCCTGATAAAAATTTAACCCAAAAACACTATCTCATCGATCCTCAGTGGAAACAAAAAACAGGTCAAAACACTATTAACGCCTACCGCTCTCACAACGAAACCCCACCTTTCTCCGATCCCACCAAAATGGGTAATTTTATTCTCGATAAACTTGTAAAATATTTTACTTGCAGTCCTGTTATCGTTATGGCGTGGCAGGGTATGCACGCTGTTGAAATAGTCAGAAAAATTACTGGCGGTACCGAACCAAAAAGCTCAGATATGGGTACCATCAGAGGCGATTTCACTATTGATTCTTATGCCATTGCCGACACCGACAAACGAGCTGTCAGAAATTTGGTTCACGCCTCCGGTTCACCGGAAGAAGCCGAGGCCGAGATCAAATTGTGGTTTAAACCAAGCGAAATCTTAAATTATCGCCTCTTAAACGAAGAAATCCTCTACGACGTCAACCTCGACGGCATTTTAGAGTAAAAGCGGGCCCTACGGGATTCGAACCCGTGATCTTCCGCGTGACAGGCGGATGTGCTAAACCGCTGCACCAAGAGCCCAATGCTCTGATAATATACCACAAAAGTAATATAATTTAAGCTGAGATGCCCGAAAATAACTTTGATAATCTTTATATCGCCCAGCTTCTAAACGACATTGCCACTGCCTATATCATCAAAAAGAAAAATATCTTTCGCATCAAAGCCTACCAAGACGCCTCTGAATCTATCATCAATTACCCTCAATCTCTGCACCTTTTATGGAAAAAAGACAAAAAACTCTTAGATGACATTCCCGGTATCGGTCCGGCCATTTTAGAAAAAATAGATTATCTTTTTTCTCAAAAAAAATTACATCCTCGTATTCTTCAGGCTTTTAAAAACATCCGTCCTGTCGTTTTTGCTTTCACCAAAATTAGCGGTATCGGCCCCAAAAACGCTCAAAAGCTCTGTCGAAAACTAAAATTTCCTCAAAATCCCCAATCCGCTCTAAAAAAACTTATTTATTATGCTCAAAACCACAAAATTGAAAAAATCCCCGGTTTTGGAAAAAAATCCCAAAATTTAATCTTAAAAAACACTCAAAACTATCTTGACAAACACCATCGTCTGTCTTATCAAGCCGCCCAAAAAATTGCCCGCCAGTTTATAAAACATCTAAAAAATAAATTTCCTCAAACCAAGTTTTATCCTCTTGGTAGTCTTCGTCGTCGTAGCCCCACTGTTGGCGATATTGACATTGCCACCAAAAGTTCTCAAAACCAAGCCATTATCAAACACTTTTTGGCCTTTCCTCAAAAAACCCAAGTCATTTATCATGGAACTAAAAAGGCTTCTCTTCTTTTACCAAACAATGTCCAAGTCGATCTTATGATTCAGTCTACTCAAACTTTTGGTTCTCTTTTGCAACATTTCACCGGTTCAAAACAACACAACATTTTACTTCGAAAATACGCTCAAAAATTAGGCTATAGTCTGTCAGAATACGGCATAAAAAACCTTAAAACAGGGCAAACTAGCCATTTTTCCACCGAAAAATCTTTTTATCATTTTCTTCATCTTTGCTTTATCAAACCCCAAGATAGGCTGGGAGAAAACGAAATTAAAATAGCCCAAAAATGTTATACTAAAAATAATCATTAATTAACCAAACAAAATGAACCCCATATCCATTTTCGCCATCGCCCTTGTCCTTGTCGTTATTTATACTCTCGGTTTTTACAACAAACTTAGACAAATTCAGGTCCATATTAAAGCTTCTATTCAGGAAATTGGCAATCAGCTAAAACGCCAAGCCAACCTTATTCCCAATTTGGTCGAATCGGTCAAAGGCTATTTAACCCACGAAAAAGGCATTTTTGAACAACTTACCTCCGCCAGAAAATCAATTGATCGGGCCAATCAATCAAACAACCCCAAAGATATCGAAAAATCCCAAGAGTTAATCGGTAAAGCCTTGGGTTCTCTCAAAGTTATTGTCGAATCCAATCCTGAAATTAAAGCCTCTTCTCTGGTTTCAGATATGATGAATGAACTTAGAGACACCGCCGACAAGCTCATGTATGCCAGAAGAACCCTAATCGATCTGACCGCCGATTACAACAGCGCCATCGTCACCATTCCCGGTCTCTGGTTAGCCTCTATTTTTGGTTTTAAAGCCGAAAAAGGTCTCGACACCCCCATGTCAAGCGAACACACCAGTGTTTCTGAAGCTGAAACCAAAAACCCTGAGGTCAAACTCAACTAATGCAAAACGTTTACGAACAAGTCTCGGCCAATAAAACCCGATCTTTTTTTATCGTCTTTCTTTTTATTGCCTTTATCACTTTGGCTGTCTATCTTGTTAGTTTCAGTTTTGATCTTGGTTCTCAATACATTTTTTACGCTTTTTCTTTTTCCACCGCTTCCGCCTTTGTCAGTTATTTTAGTGGTGACAAAATTATTCTTGCTCTCAATCAAGCCAAACCGGTTGACCGTCAGGAGTTTTTTGATTTCTACACCGTCACCGAAAATTTAGCTTCCACCTCCCAGCTTCCGATTCCCAAAATTTATGTCATCGACTCCGCCTCTCCAAACGCCTTTGCAACCGGTCGGGATCCCAAGCACGCCTCTATTTGCGCCACCACCGGTCTTCTCCAAAAATTAAATCGTAGCGAATTGGAAGCCGTCATCGCCCATGAGCTTTCTCACATCAAAAATTATGACACCCGCTTGATGATGATTGTCAGTCTTTTAATCGGTACCCTCTCTATTTTAACCCGAAATTCTTTTTATGGTCATTCTCGAAAAAAAAGTGAATCCTCCGGTATCTTAGCTCTTGTCGGTTTATTTTTTTTGATTTTCTCTCCTCTTGTCGCCAAACTAATCCAACTGGCCATATCCCGTCGTCGGGAATACCTGGCCGATGCTCTAGCTGTTAAAACTACCCGTCAACCCCAAGCTCTGATTGACGCTCTTCAAAAAATATCTCAAGATCCAAACATTCTGGAATCCGCCTCTCCCGCCACCGCCTCTCTCTACATCGAAAATCCTTTCAAAAATCAAAAACTGTCTTCTCTCTTTTCTACCCATCCTCCCCTAGAAAAAAGAATCACCACCCTAAAACAAATGCTTTGACCCCTTTTGTCTTATTGAAAAACAGGTCTCTAAAACTGTAAATTTAACTAACCCGCCCCGGTCTTTGTCCTTGGCGGTTTTTTAAATAACTATTAAAAAAATAAAAATGTCTTTTGTTCATCTTCATGTTCATACCGAATACTCTCTTCTCGATGGCTTGTCAAAAATAGGAGAACTGATTCCTGCCGTCAAACAAATGGGTATGAACTCCTTGGCCATTACCGATCACGGCACCATGTACGGCACTATTGAATTCTACAAAACCTGTAAAAAATACGACATAAAACCCATCATTGGTTGTGAAGTCTACGTTTCTCCCAACCATTTAGACAAAAGTCCCGAAAATCGAAAAAGTAATCATTTGATCTTACTGGCCAAAAATGAACAGGGTTATAAAAATCTGATTCGTTTAGTCAG
>JAHIEZ010000101.1 GCA_018901355.1 Patescibacteria group bacterium
AAAACAATTGCTGATAATCAAAGACTGCGTTATTATTGGCAATCTCGCCGGTGATCTCAATCTTTTGATTTTTTATCATTTGAGCCGGCGCATCAGTCGTGAGAACCAGAAAACTACTACCAATATTGTAACGGGAAAATTTTGTTTTGCTGAATTGTCCCCACAGCCGCTCCCCTTTTTTATCTGTTTTGTAAAAACTTGAATTTACAACCAAATTATAATCCTCTCCAATACTGCCAAAGGTTCTGGCTTTAATCAAAATCTTGCCATTGGCGCCGGAACCCAGGTCGCCAAGACGAAGAGTATTGTGATTGAAATCATAACCAGCGGCGGAAACATCCAGCAGTTCAAAGTATCCTTCATATTTAAAGCTCAAATTCACATCTTGAAGAGGAAATTTATTTTCATTGGAATAATCAACCTGAAAAACTGTTTCCTGTCCGCTGATCAAAGCTTCATTCGGACCGGACACCGACAGCTGGAAATTGTCAGCAAAATAATGAAACCCTCCCCAGAACCAAAAGATATTCAAGCCAATCAAAACCAAAACTCCGGCCGCTATTAACAAATCCATTACCAAATGTTTTTTGTTGAACTTGTAACGCACGTGCCAGCGCTGTTTCAATCTTTTGTGCGGATAAGTGATGATATTAACAATCACATTTTTTTTGCCGGCTTTGTTTGCCGCTTTGATAATGTCTTCTTCAATTTTTTCCAAATCATCACTGCTAGAATCGACTTCAAATGTTTTAATTTTCTTTCCCATATTATATTTTATTATTCATCATCTGACGCGAGCCATGAAATATTTATTGTTATTTGTTATTTGTTTGTAATTTGTTATTTCCGCTTTATTGTTTGTAATTTGTTGTTTGTAATTTGTAATTTTAACATTTTATCTTCCTGATAATTATCATACCCGCAATATACAAAAAAATTGGTTTGATAAATAAAATTAAAAGTCCGAGTCCGTCGCCGCCAAGCTTGACCAAGCCGGAACGGTCGGCGCCATAAATCGGATTGGCCATTATTCGGTGAACGATTAAACTAAACCAAACGAAGACAATTAGGCTAAGCACAATTATCAAACTTAATTCTGTCTTTTGAGTAAAATAGTATTTTATCAAGGTGGACAGATACAGTTTGTATTTTTGGAATTTTGTCATAATAATAATTTAGTAATAAATCTCCCTTACAAATATAAAATATCAATAGAATGTCTAACATTAATTATACAATGGCCGCCAACCTCTTTGCCAATTAGATCTTTAATTATTTTATCTTTGTTCTCCGCGTAAAACTTTTTATTTTCCGTTCCCTGAAAAAAGAATCTCAAAATTTCATACATTTCCGCCGCGCCTTGAGTTTTTATTTGAGCAGAGAAAGGATGCTTTTTGTGTTTTATTTTCTTTAAACTAAAATAATCATACATATCGGGCCAACTTGAAAATTGTGACAAATTGGTATCAAAATTAAAAAATTGATTATCAAACTTATTTTTCGAATATACATCGACAACCATGACAATCCCATTTTTTGATAATAAACTTTTCATCTTAGCAAAAAAATTATCCCAAGATTGACTTGGTATTTCCCACAACACATAAGCCACTAAAATGACATCAAAAGACATGTCCGTCTGGAATTCAAAATAACTTTGTTTGCTAAAAGTAACTTTCGGATTAGCTTCAACATCCTTCTTTAATCGAAATTCTTTATCTATGGCCACGATCTGATTAAAAAATTTTATAATTGCCTGCAATATCTCTCCGGTGCCGCAACCGATATCTAAAAGATTATTATATTTTTTTCGATCTAAAAATTTAATCAAATTTTCTTTAATAACCTCTTTTTCATTTGAATGGGAAATGTAATTTTGAATTAAAGTCGTATAATCATTCATAGCGTCTTATTTTAAATATTGAAATTTTGTCATATGGGTTTACAAGATATTACAAGCTTCGAGATATGGGATTACAAGATATACAAGATTTTTCTAAAAGTTTTTTATCTTGTACAGCACCCAGCTCTGCTGGGTAGATCTTGTACATCTCGTAATTTAAAACCCAGCCAGCGTAAACACATCAGACGTGGTGGCGATTATTTCAACTTTTCCATCACCGTCTGTGTCTGATGTTACCACTTTTACGCCGGCCCGTAAATTTTTGTCAAAAGCAAAAAAGTCAGGGCCGTCCGCCTTGCCATTTTTATCAAAAGACTTGACGTGCGGTCCGCCGCCATTGCCCGGCCCGGTGATAATTTCATCCACGCCGTCGCCGTCAATATCGCCGGCCGCCACATTCACCCCGCCGCGAAAATTCTTGGCATACGCGAAAAAGCCGGCATTGATCAAT
>JAHIEZ010000102.1 GCA_018901355.1 Patescibacteria group bacterium
CACGAAATCATCGCCCAATTTATATTCAACGCCCATTTTGTCAAACATGCACCAGAGTGATTCCAGATGATCCGGCCGACAGCCGGTTACTTTGATCGGGTCGCCGCACAATGCGCCGAGGATGGCAAAACTGCCCGCCTCCACTCTGTCCGGAATAACTTCATAAACGCCGGCGCCTAGTTTATCAACGCCTTCAATAACAATCGTATGTGTGCCGGCGCCGAAAATTCTGGCGCCGACTCGATTTAAATATTCAGCCAAAGCCGGAATTTCCGGCTCGCAAGCGCAGTTTTTCAATACTGTTTTACCGCGGGCTAGCGTGGCGGTCATCATCAGAACTTCGGTGGCGGTAACTGAAATTTTCGGAAACACAAATTCCATGCCTTCCAGCCTATCAGCTTTGAAATAATAATCATTTTCATTTTCTTCCACTTTGGCGCCGAACTTGCGAAAGCCGTCAATAAAAATATCAATCGGCCGCTGGCCAATAGCACAGCCGCCGGGATGAGGCAGTCTGACTTCGCCTTTTCGAATTAAAATAGGTCCAATCAAAAGAAGCGCCGCTCTTATTTTTTTTACCAAATCAGGATTCAGGTTTGCGTCCTTGATCTTTTCAGTTTTCATTTTGATCTGGCCGTCAATTCTGTTTACCTCACTGCCCATACTTTCGCACAATTCCAAAAGCCGGTTGATTTCTTCAATATTCGGAACATTATTGATTGTAATTTCTTCTTCGGACAACAAAGAAGCCGCAATGATCTTCAAAGCCGCGTTCTTGGCGCCATTGACTTTGATCTCACCGCGTAAAACTTGTTCTCCCTTGATGATAAACTTGCTCATAGATAAAATTTAATTCAATAAAAGTTTAGCATATTTCCCGGAAAAAATAAAGAGGGGCGAAAACCGCCCCGTCTTTATGATATTTTAATCATTACAATTGAAAAACATCTCCATATTTACTTTCAGTCATTTTAATTGATCTCTCCAAGTTTGATCTAATTGCCTCAGCCGCATCCGTATCGCCGGCCGTAATGGCGTTTTCCAAGGCCGCTTTGGCCGCGAAAACAGTTCGGGCCCTAGACAAAATAAGATTTCTGGTAAACCCAGGATTATTTCCCAGATTTGCCTCACTCATCCAATTCTCTTTCAGGATTCCCTGTTTTACAAGGTTTGCCTGCGAGGGATTCTGAATAACTCCCTTAAAATAACTTTCAACTGTTCTTGTAGTGACACCCTCTCCATGAGTCTCTTCGCTTGAACCGCCTGTCTTTGAAATTTCCGCTGTTGCTTCCGGATCTTCAACAGGCGCTTCGGCAGGCGCTTCGACAGGCGCTTCGACAGGCGCTTCGACAGGCGCTCTTTCAGCCTGCGCTTGCAGTTCTTTCATATAGTCCTGTTGCTCGCGCAAAACTTGCTCTTGCATTGACTTGAAGTCTTCCATTGCCGTTTGGTCCGCCATAGCCGCGCTTTCAGTCGGCACTTCCGGCGCCGTCGCTGTTCCGGCAACCCCGAGCTCGGCTTTTAATTCTTGGATCTTCGCCGCATTGGCGTTCAATTGTTCAGCGTTACTCTGTAATTCTTCGGGGGTAATAATATGAACCGGCCGGAAATCAAGTCCCTCTTCAACTGGCGCCGCTTCAACTGGCACTTCATGAGGCAAAGTCGGCCAGCGCAGACCAGAATGACGCGTTACGTGCTCTGAACCAAGTTCCAGCTTCCAGCCGCTCGGATCAGTGGCATCTTTTATAATACTCACTTCCGCCCCTTCATGAACAGTCACGGGATAGCCATAATGCCAATCACCGTCAGTTCCTTTTTGAAAAGCAAATCCTATTTTTTTTAATTGATCAATTTTCCAAGTGTGCACAAATTTATCAAGCTGATCTTCCGGAACATCAGGAAACATATCCGCAGCATTTTTTTCCAAAATCGGATCCATAATATGATGAATTCCCTGACCGCCATGAATGGTTCCGCTCAATTTATCCGGCAATTCTTCAATCCCCGCTCCAGCCACAGCTTCAGGTTCAATTGTTGGCTCAGGAATTGGCTCAGGGGTTGGCTCAGGAGGTTCAATTTTTTCTACAGCAGGCCCTGGGTGCTCTGGTTCAGGCGCGGGTCCGGTTGGCTTTTCAGGCGTGTCCTGTGGCACAGGTCCTCCGCCGGGTTTGGTTTCTGCAACCGGTGTTCCGCCTGATGCCTCTGCTTGCGCTTCCCAGCTGCTAATAGCCCCCAAAGAAATAACCAAGCCAAGCGCTACAGCCAAAGCTTGTCTGACTCTTTTTTGTCTAACCGCTGTCCAGCCTTTTTCAACTCTGGCCGCGTCCGCTGACTTGATATCAGCGTCGATCTGCTGAAGCGCGGAATCAAGTGAAGCATTCACCGCGGCGGCCACCGCCTCAACTCTTTTTTCTTTTTCTCCGACACTGCCGACAAACTGCTCCATTTCTGTCACAGCCGCTTCTCTTGCCTGCTGTTTGATCACTTCATTTTGAGACATGA
>JAHIEZ010000019.1 GCA_018901355.1 Patescibacteria group bacterium
AAAAATAAGAAATATAAAAAAGGAGACTTAATGGGAAAGGTGGGGGGGGTTTTTTCTAAAAAAATATTGTGTCCGGTGGATGGTTGTTTTGTAGGATTGGATGAGTTTTTTAATATGTGTTTTGTGTCTGAGGAAAAAGAGGTAAGAGAGGTAAGAAGTCCGGTTGGTGCAAAAGTTAAAAAAATAAACAAAAAAGAAGAGCTGGTGCTGGAGTTTGAGGCGGTAGAATTTAAGGGTGAAGTGACGGGAGAAGAGAAAATTTGGTCGTGGATAAGTGGAGAAGAATTTGATCGAATAGGAGATTTAGACAGTCGCTTTGAAGGAAAAACTGTTTTGTGCCGAAAAATAGATGAGGATTTTTTGGCGAAAGCCCAGGCTTTGGGAGTGGTGGCTTTGATAACAGCAATAGAAGAAAAAGAAGAACTGCCGGATGTAGATATGGCTATTTTGGGAGTAGATAAAGAGAATTGGCCTGTTTTGATTGAGGAGTTAAAAAGCGGAAAAGAGGAGAGAAGAATGTTTTTAAATTGCTTGGAAGGAAAACTTTTATTAGTGGTATAGTAGTTTTATGCAATTGAAGAAAATCAGAAACGGGGCAGTGATTGTGGCCTTGTTGGCAGTTTGTTCTTTTTTTAGTTTTTCTTTGGGAAGAAAAAGTGTGGGGTTGACAAAAAAAGAAGATTTGGATTTGCACTTGATGTGGCAAGTAAAAGATAAATTGGAAGAAAAATTTCTGGACAAAGATAAAATGGACAAAAAGAATATGGCCTATGGCTTGATAAGAGGGATGGTGGAGTCTTTGGGAGATCCGTATACGGTATTTTTGGCACCGGAAGAAAATAAAGTATCGGACGAGAATTTAGCGGGGGAATTTGGAGGGGTGGGAATATCTTTGGGTTATAAAGATAAAACTTTGGCGGTAATGACACCGTTGCCGGGGACTCCGGCAGAAAAAAAGGGAGTAAAAGCAGGAGATTTGATTTTAAAAATAATAGATGAGATGAATGGAGTGGAGAAGGACACGGTTGGAATTAGTTTAAACGAGGCGGTAGAGTTGATTAGAGGCAAGATAGGTTCTGAGGTGATTTTGAAGATGTATCGGGAAGGTAAAGACGAACCTTTTGATGTAGTTTTGACCAGAGCTAATATTGTGGTGCCGAGTATCGAATTGGAATGGAAGGAGAAAAAAGGAAAAAAGGTGGCTTGGATAAAGTTGTACAAGTTTACCGAGAGACTTTATGAAGAATGGAACCAAATAGTGGATGAGGTTTTGGCGGAAAAGAATTTGGGGGGAGTGGTTTTGGATTTGAGAAATAATCCGGGTGGTTTTTTGCAAGCAAGTGTGATGGTGGCTTCTGATTTTTTGAAAGATGGAGTAGTGGTGGAACAAGAAAGTTCGGATGGGAGTGTGGAAGGGTACAAAGTAGATAAATCAAAAAGAAGATTGTTGGATACTAATTTAGTAGTGTTGATAAACGGCGGATCGGCTTCGGCCTCTGAGATTTTGGCAGGAGCTTTACAGGATTATGGTAGGGCGAAATTGGTAGGAGAAAAGTCCTTTGGTAAGGGGACAGTTCAACAACCGGAGGAATTTGCTGATGGTTCGGGTTTACATGTAACCATTGCCAAATGGTTACTTCCCAATGGTAAAAATATCCACAACGAAGGAGTAGAAGCGGATGTGAAAGTGGAAAATGAGGTAGAAACAGAAGTAGACGAACAGCTTGAAAAGGCAATGGAAGTTGTACTAGAATAAGGGGATGAAAAATAAAAGTTGGTGGAAAGTATTTTTTTGGGGAGTAGTTTTAGGTTTGTTTTTTGCTTTTTCTTTTGGACTGGGATTTTTTTGGAAAGGGAAAAAAGACGAAAAGATAGAAACAAATAAAATTGTGGATGAAGAGTCGGTGGTGATAGATGTGGTAGAAAAAGCGACTCCGGGAGTGGTGACGGTGTCGATTAGCAAAACCCAGTTTTTTGGCTTTGAGAGTAGAGAAGAAAAAATAGAACAGGACATAGGAACCGGTTTTGTTATAGACCAGAACGGTTTGATTGTAACCAATAAACATGTAGTGGGGGACAGAGGGGCAAAATATAGAGTAATTGTGGGCATAGACGAAATGATAGAAGTGACTGATATTTATAGAGATCCAGTGACGGATTTGGCCATTTTGAAGGTAGATAAAAGCGGTTTGACGGCTTTGAGTTTGGGTGATTCAGATAAAATAAAAGTGGGGCAGAAAGTAATAGCCATAGGGACGGCTTTGGGAGAGTTTAGGTCAACGGTGACAACGGGAGTAATATCAGGATTGGGAAGAGGAATTACGGCCGGATCGGCTTTTTTGGGGGCGGAAAAGTTGGATAATGTGATTCAAACAGATGCGGCTATAAATCCGGGTAATTCAGGGGGTCCTCTTTTGAATAGTAAAGGTGAAGTAATTGGAGTAAATGTGGCGGTGTCGCAAAACGGGCAAAATATCGGTTTTGCTTTGCCGATTAATTTGGTTAAAGAATCAATTTATAATTTTAAGACAACGGGAGAATTTGATAGACCCTATTTGGGGGTGGCTTATCAGATCATATCCAAACAATCAGCTTTATTAAACGAAGTGCCGCAAGGGGCTTATGTGAGCGAGGTGGGTGAAGAGAGCCCGGCGGCGAAAGCGGGGATAAAAATAGGAGACATAATAACAGAAATTGAGGGAGTTAAATTAAGCGAGGAAGAGGAAACTTCTTTGGCAACTATAATCAATCGTAAGAAAATAGGAGATGAGGTGGAAATAACTTATTATCGGGATAAAGAGACAAAAAAAGTGAAAGTGAAGCTGGAAAAGAGAGATTAGGGTAAGACGGTGAGTTCGAGAAGGAGGGAGGTGAGGTCGCCGTCCAGAGCAGAGTTGAGTTTGAAGGATTTGTTGATACGATGGTCTTTAATTTGATCACGAGCATAATTGTAAGTGCGGATTTTGTCGGAACGACCGGATTGGCTGATTTTTGATCTGGCAGAAGAAATGGTACTTTCTTTTTTATCTGCTTCTATTTGCCAGAGTTTGGCTTTGATTAATTCCAGAGCGATTTCGCGATTTTGTTGTTGAGAGCGCTCTTGTCTGACAGAAACGGTAATACCGGTGGGTTTGTGAGTAAGGCGGACCGCGGTAGAAACTTTGTTAACATTTTGACCACCGGCTCCACCGGCTCTAGAAGCGGAAAATTCCAGGTCACTGTCATTGACAACAATATTACTGTCTAAAAGGCGGGGGATGACGGCTAGAGTGGCGGTAGAGGTATGAATGCGATCTCTTTTTTCTGTTTCGGGGATACGTTGGACCCGGTGAGTGCCGGATTCGTGACGGAGCTGATCGTAAACATCAACCCCCGTTATTTTGATAGCTAAATCATCTATTTGAGAAACTTTCCAGCCAACTTTATTGGCAAAACGGATATACATATTGAGAAGGTCTTGGGCCCAAAGGGTGGCTTCTTGGCCTCCGGGACCGGGGTGAATTTCCAGAGTAGCAGTGTGACTGTCAAACGTGGGCATTTTTGGCGGCAGTATAGGCGTTACCTTGGGCGACTTTTTGTTTAAATTTATCAATCCTACCTTTAACATCGGCAAATTTTTGAGTACCGGTGTAGAAAGGATGGCAATGAGAACAAATTTCAACCTCTATTTTTTCCAGAGTTGAACCGGTAGTAAAATTATGTCCGCAGGCGCAGGTGACTTTGCAGTCAGCATAAGTTTTTGGATGGATTCCTGTTTGCATGGGGGAATTATAGCAAAAATGAGACCAGTTTACATCTTCGGCTTTAAAGATCTTCGGGAGTAGGAGTGGGAGAAGCTGTTATTTGAATGATTTTGTGGGCGTAATAGGTTTTGTTGTTGGTGTCAGTGGGAGAAAAAATGGCAATGATTTTTTGTCCATTTTCTAAGTTAGCTATTTTCCCTGTTTTAAGATCAGAAGTGAGGATTTTTGTTTTATTGTCAGTTTTTATTTGATACTGTAAATCTTTATTGTTGAGGGGGATGAGAACAAGAACGGAAGAAGAAAGAGAAATGTCGGCTATATTCCCGATAATAATATGTTGTTTTGGTTGAAAAGATTCGGAAGGGAGAATAATAAGTCTTTTGGTGTTAAGGATGGGTGAGCCATCTTCAAGATAACCCATGGCTAGAATCGATTGGCCTTCACTTAATTTGTCGAGATTGGTTTTGTTTCTTTTTTCGTCGATAAAAACAGTGTCTTGGTTTACTTTTAAGAGAAAATCCTGATTTCTGAAATTTATAGTAATTTGGTTTTGATCAATTTGTCTGATGTCACCAACAAAACCTTTTTTGCCGGAAGAAACAGAGGTGGTAATGGAAGCTAATTTTTCCTTGACTTTTTCTTCAACCGCTTGTCTAATTTTTTGGATATTTTCGTTGGTTTCTGTTTGGGAGTTGTCGGGAGTAGGGGAAGGAGAAATGGCGACTATGGGAGAGGTAAAATGGATAAAGAGGAATAAGAGAAAAAAGATAACCATATTAGATATTGGCGGTGGAATAAGTAACGATAAGTTCAAGGTCAGTTTGAATGTTTTGAGAGTCAATGGCGCTTATTTGAACGATATTAAAGCCGCTTTCAAGAGTAACTGCTAAATCAAAATTGCCTTTTTCGTCGGTTTTGTCGGTGTAAGAATCAACGGGGGTGGTAATAACAATAAGACTTTGAGGAGAAGTGGTACCGGTGATGTTGATTTTAGAATTATTAACAATGGTGTAATTTTTAGGTGAATCAATAACAAGGTTGTTTTGAGTTGGTTTTTCTAAATCTGAAGAAGTGGAGACATTTTCCTGAGAGGGGGGTGGGGTGGGAATGTTGGCTTGAGTGACAGGTTCGTTTTGCTTGTTTTTACCTGTTTGTAAAGAGTAGTAGGCACCAGTGGCACCAAAACCTAAAAGAAGACCGAGAATAACGGCGATTAGGTATTCTTTTATCATTATAGGAATGATACCACAGGCCAGGAGAGAAAATGGTAGAATAAGTTTATGCAAATAAGAGCAATAAAAAGAGATTGTTTTAGGCTTTCGGGTAAAGAAGAAAAGGTTTTGGTAAATCCTGACAAAGAACTGATTGATTCGGGAAAATGTGAAAGTCGAACGGTTATTTTTACCAGGAAAGAATATGATTTTTTGGGTTTGACTTTTGAAGGAGTGGTGATTTCCGGTCCGGGAGAATATGAGGTGGGAGGGGTGGAAATTTTGGGGATAGATGCCAACGGAGAGGGGGAAGAAGTGGTATATGTACTTAATATGGATGGTTTGTCTTTGGTAATAATGACAGCCGGAGGGGATTTGTTGAAAGATAAGTTGGGGGATAAAATAAACGGAATTGATGTTTTGGTGGTATTACCTTCAAAGGAGGGGACTTTGGATTATAAATCTGTTTTAGAGATGGCTAAAAAGTGGGGAGTCAATTATTTGGTGCCGTTAGCTTTTGAGGCAGAAAATTTAAAGGAATTGTTGGATGCGGTAGACAGTGAAGGTTTAGTGTCTGTAGAAAAAATAAAAATAGACAAGGAAAATTT
>JAHIEZ010000124.1 GCA_018901355.1 Patescibacteria group bacterium
AAAAAACAAATATCAATGCTGAAATTTCCTCCCTGTCCGCCAAAGAGCAGGCTCTAGCCGTTCAAAAAGCCACCAATGAAAGCGCCATCTTTACGGCCGGGGCCAGCATTACTACGGCGCAAAACACTTTGGCCACGAAAAAAGACGAACTCCAAATAACCAAATCCGGCTACACGCCCGAACAGCTTGCGGCGCAAGAAGCAAAAGTAAAACAGGCCGAGGCAAACGCGGCTTCGCAGGAAGCGCAGATTAAATATGCAGAAGCCAATGTGCAAAACTATCAGGCGCAAATCAGCAAGACCACGATTCATTCGCCAATTGTCGGCATTGTCACTCTTGTAAATACTAAACTGGGAGAAATCGTAGCGGCAAATTCGAACATTATAAAAATTATTTCTGAAGCTAAATATCAAATCGAAGCCAATGTGCCGGAAGTTGATATTGCCGATATAAAAATTAATGATGCGGCCAAAGTTACTCTTGATGCTTATTCAAGCGACACCGAATTCGGAGTCAAAGTAATCTTGATTGACCCGGCTGAAACTATTATTGATAATGTGCCTACCTACAAAGTAACTTTTGAATTTTCCGAGGAAAACGAACTCATTAAACCGGGCATGACCGCTGACCTAGACATTCTCACAAACAAAAAAGCCAGCGTCATTAGCGTACCTCAACGAGCAATATTAAAAAAAGACAATAAAAAAATTGTACGGATTCTAAATACTGATGGAATTGATTTCAAGGAAACCGAAGTCAAAACCGGCCTGCGCGGTTCAAACGGCAATATTGAAATCCTCTCCGGCGTGAATGAAGGCGATAAAATTGTTATCAGCATTAAAAACGGGAATTAAAAACAATCACGAATAATCGCAAAGCGGCACGAATACCCACGAATTAGAACTTGGGACATTCGAGTCAATTCGCGTTAATTCGTTTAATTCGTGATTATGTTAATCAAAGCAAACAACCTAAACAAAGTATATGAAAAGGAAGAAGTGAAAACCGTCGCTCTGGAAGATGCGACTTTTGAAATAGAACAAGGTGAATTTATAGCCATTATGGGCCCGTCAGGATCCGGCAAATCAACCCTGATGCACATTGTCGGCTTTCTGGATAAACCGACCAAAGGCGAATATTTTTTCAAAGGAAAAAACACAACTGATCTGAATGAAAATCAGCTGGCCACCCTCCGCAACAAAGAAATTGGTTTTGTTTTTCAATCATTTAACCTATTGCCGCGAACAACGGTTTTTGACAATGTCAGATTGCCGCTTGTTTACAGCAAACTTCCCAACTCACAACACAAAGCGCAAACAGACAAAGCCATAAAGGCCGTTAATCTGGAACACCGCCGAGATCATTTTTCCAATCAGCTTTCCGGCGGAGAAAAACAACGCGTAGCCATTGCGCGAGCGCTGGTTAACGACCCGGACGTAATTCTGGCTGATGAACCGACAGGGAACCTTGACTCCAAATCCGGCGCCGCCATTATGAAAATTCTTCAGGATTTAAATAAACAAGGAAAAACAATTATCATGGTTACGCACGAACAAGATGTGGCGGACGCGGCAAAACGAATTATTTTCATGAGAGACGGACTCGTTTCAACTGACAAACAAGTGAAAACCAGGCACATGTTTAAAGAGGGAGATGATTTGGCTAAATAGAACAATACTAGACGGCGCGATTACGGAATCGCGCCTACACAAAACTGCCGAATGACTTCTGTAGGCAGGATTCCAAAATCCTGCCGCCCTTACTCCTAAAAAACTTCCTTTTCCCTTTTTCTTTTCCGATTTCAAAACCTAGTCCCAATTTCTAATTTTCTCATGTTCATCCAAACGACAATCAAACAATCCCTAAAAAATCTACGCGCTCAGAAAATGCGTTCTTTTTTAACTATGCTCGGAATTATTATCGGTATTTCTTCGATAATTATTATTACGTCTGTTGTGGCCGGAGCGCAAAGTCTGATTACCAATCAATTTAATAGTATTGGCTCAAATGTAATAGGGATTTTACCGGGTGGTGGAGATGAAGATGGACCACCGGCTGCCGCAATGGGAATTATAATCACAACTCTACAAGACGACGACACAAAAGCAATTGCCAAACTTCCGCACATAGAAGCGGTCTCTTCATATGTAAGTGCAACTGAAACTGCCTCTTGGGCAAACCAAAAAACAACCGCCTCTATTTATGGTACTTCAGCTGACTATCCAAAGCTGGCTGACGTAAAAACCGAAATCGGCAGTTTTTTTACTGTAGAAGATGAACGCAACATTAGCGCTGTCGCTGTCATTGGCCAGCAAGTAAACGAAGAACTCTTTGAAGGAGTTAATCCGATTGGCGAAAAAATTAAAATTAAAAATAATAAATT
>JAHIEZ010000020.1 GCA_018901355.1 Patescibacteria group bacterium
AAAAGTTACTCTAGCCGGCAGATTGATGACCAAAAGAGGTCACGGTCGTATTCTTTTTGCCGATCTTCACGACTTATCCGGTAATATTCAACTTTTTTTCCAGGAAAAAAATCTGGATAAAGCTCAGATGAAACTGGTTAACCAACTGGACATTGGCGACATCGTCACCGTCTCCGGCACTGTCATCAAAAGTCAGACTGACCAAACCACTCTTGATGTTAATTCCTGGTCACTTTTGGCCAAATCCATCCGCCCTTTACCCGAAAAATGGCATGGCCTAAAAGATGTCGAAGAGCGCTATCGTCAACGCTATCTTGATTTAATCGTCAATCCCGAAGTCAGACAGGTTTTCCAAACCAGGACTAAAATTTTAACCGGAATTCGCCATTTCCTCGACGACCACGGATTTATGGAAGTGGAAACTCCCATTCTTCAGCCTACTTATGGTGGAGCTTCTGCCGAACCTTTTATCACTCATCACCATAGTCTTGACTCTGATATGTATCTTCGTATTTCCGACGAGCTATATCTTAAGCGTCTTATCGTCGGTGGTTTGGAAAAAGTTTACGAAGTCAGTCGTGATTTTAGAAATGAGGGTATGTCTCGTTTTCACAATCCGGAGTTTACCCAGGTCGAATTTTACTGGGCCTATGTTGATTATCAGATTTTGATGAAGTTTACGCAAGATTTGGTCACTCATCTGATTAAACTGGTCAAGGGCAGTTTAAAAATAAATTTTCAAGGTCAAGCTCTCGATTTTACCCCACCTTTTGCCACCATTACTCTCAGACAAGCCATTTTAGGCAAAATAGGCATAGATATTGATAATATTAAATCTGAAGCTGATTTCAAAAAAGCCATTTCTGCCAAAAAACTCAAACTGGATACAAAAAACGCCATTGGTTTGGGTGCCTGTTTTGACTTACTCTACAAAGAATATGTTCGTCCTCACATTATTGCCCCCACCTTTGTCACCGATTATCCCGCTTCTATGATTGCTTTGGCCAAAAGAAAATCAGACGATCCGACCAAAATTTCTTCTTTTCAGCTTTTAGCCTGTGGCACCGAATTACTCAAGGCCTACAATGAATTAAACGATCCCGCCGATCAACGGGCTCGCTGGTTAGAAGAAGAAGCTCTGGCCAAAAAAGGTCTCAAAGAAGCCATGCAATTTGACCATGACTATATCAGGGCTCTTGAATACGGCATGCCTCCCACCGCCGGTTGGGGTATGGGTATCGATCGCTTCACCCAATTTCTAACCGACCAAAACACCGTCAAAGACGTTATTTTCTTTCCCACCCTAAAACCCGAAGAATCAGTCAAATAAACTATTCTGTTACTTTATAGACGCTACTGCCTTTTTTGACATCCTCTTCTACTTTAAGTCCGCAATCTTGTCCAGCTTTCACCTCGTCCACTGGCAAATGATCTATTTGCATCGAAGAAACTTTTATCTCCATACCACCTTCTTCTCCGATTCTGATGGTATCTCCTACTTTGACCGTATCTTCATCCACCACCAATACTGCCACTTTTATGTGATCCAGGTAATTAACAATTTTTCCTACTCTTTTATAATTCATATTCTCACCCCCTCTTTGATAAAATTTCTAATAATCAATTATATAATAAGTCTATAATAAAACCATGAATTTTACCCGTCAAGACTATCTTCAGGCCCTCGACTCAGAATTAGAAAAAAATATTGTCTATCATTCTCTTTCTTTGGAAGCCTGTCTCGGTGCTATTTATGACTATCTTGACCAAAACAAGCTTTTAAAAAAAGATGAAGCTCCAAAGCAGGATTGGCTTTTAGCCGGTTTACTTCATGATATTGATTATGGTAGCGATACTAAAACCGATCATCTCAAAAAAACCAAACAAGTTTTGGCCAAACACAAACTGGATATTAGTAATACTGTCCATCAAATTATTTTGGCTCACGGTCCTCATATTAGCGGGGTTCAGCCTCAGTCTCAGGCTCAATGGGCTATTTTTTGTGCCGATTCTCTAACTGGCCTAATTGTGGCTGTAGCTTTAGTTTATCCCA
>JAHIEZ010000021.1 GCA_018901355.1 Patescibacteria group bacterium
AAGAGAGGGGGAATTATTTGAGGGTTTGTTGGAGAAAGGCTTTGATGTCTTTTTGGTAGTCGGGGTGACGGAGGGCTAGGGTAAGGTTAACTTTAAGCCAGCGAAGAGGATCGCCGGTGGTCATCCAAAGGTTCGGGGGGCTGGTAAGAGAGTAAACCCGACCGGTTTGAGAAAGAGAGTGAACGGCGTCAGCCCACCAGAGCTCACCTTTGGAAATAGATTGGGTGGAAAGATTTTTGAGAATTTGAGGGGAAGCAACAAAACGACCCCATTGGGTGAAATTACTGGGAGCTTGAGCGCGGGGGACTTTTTCATAAACTCCGCGAATACGGCTGGTTTCTTTTTTGTCAAAGAGAATAGGACCGTAGCGTTCAATTTCACCCCAAGGAACTTGTTGAACGGCGGCAACGGCGTCGGCTTTTTTTTGAGCAAAGAGAGATAGTAATTTTTTTAGATAAGTGCCGGGTTTAGATTCAATGGCTAGATCGTCGCCAAACATGTAGACGAAAGGGTCGGTGCCGATAAAAGATTTGGCGGCCAAAACAGGGGAGGCATTGCCATAAGGCAGACGGGGAGATTGGGGGATAAATTTAAGAGTGGCTTTTTGCCAAATAAAACGAAGAGAGTTTAAGTAGGCGGTTTTGCCGGTTTGTTTTAGATAGTTTTCCAGTTCGGGATTAGGGGTGAAATAGCGCTTAAGAGAGGGGTCGCCATGACGATGAATGATGGCAATTTGGGTGACACCGGCACCGATAGCTTCTTCAACCAAATATTGGATATTGGGCTTGTCTAAGATGGCGATTAGCTCTTTGGGATAAGCTTTGACGACGGGAAGAAAACGGGTACCATAACCGGCGGCGGCGATAACGGTTTTAGTAACTTTGATCATAAAGACTTAAATTGAGGATAACATTGAAAAAGTGAAGATGCCAGGGGTGGAACAAGGGGATAATTGGTTATATAATAAACAGGATGACAGAAAGAAAAATGGACAGAAGAAGTTTTTTAATAGGAGGAGCAGGATTGGCGGTGGGGTTGGCCGGTTGTGAAAAAGGAAGAGTTAGAGAAGTTAATTTGGAGAAAGGAGAGAGAGTGTTGTGGACTAGTAGGGGATGTAACGGTCCAAGTGATAGGCAAAATGGACCGGCGAAACCAATAGGATTGTCAAATGGGGAAGGAGTAGTGTTAAAAACCGAATGGCATATTAATGCTGACGAAAAAGGAAACAGAAATATGAATTGTTGGGTGAGGGTGAGATATTATAATTTTGAGAAAAGAGAGGAAGAAATAGCTTGGCATTTGGCACCGACTTTGCAAAAAGAAGTAAAAACTGATGAGGGAAAAACTTGGGTGCCGGTGAAAGTGGAAGCAAGGTGAAGTTATAAAATTGGCTAGCGCGGTCCGATGAACATCGGACAGGTCGGAATGAGTGAAGTAGAATAGGATGTGGAGCCGTGTGTTTATATTTTGAAATCTTTGAAAACAGGTAGGTTTTATATTGGAAGTACAAAAGATTTGGATCGGCGATTGAAAGAACACGAGAGAGGAAGTTCAAAATATACTAAAGATCAATTGCCGGTAAAATTGGTTTTTTATCAAAAATATACGTCTTTAGGTGAGGCGAGAAAAATTGAATATCGGTTGAAGAGGGGAAAGAATAAAGATATAATCGAACGGATTGTAAAGGAAGGTATAATAAGAATGAAGTAAGGGCCCATAGCGTAGTTGGCTAGCGCGTCTCCATGGCATGGAGAAGGTCGGGGGTTCGAGTCCCCCTGGGTCCACTTTTAGGCTCGTAGTGAAATGGTATCACCAAGGTCTCCAAAACCTTTATTTCAGGTCCGAATCCTGACGAGCCTGCTCTAGTGAAAGAAATTTGTTTAGGTGACATGACGGTCTCCAACCCCGCAGTGGCGGGGCGAATCCTGACGAGCCTGCCGGAGAAAAAGTAAACTAGTCTCCAACCCCGCAGTGGCGGGGCGAATCCTGACGAGCCTGCCAAAGCGATAGAGGTAGAGATTTTTGGTTTTTTTAATATATTTTTTATGAGGAAAAGGATAGTTGTGAGAAACGAGAGTCAGGGGGTGATCAAGTTTTTTTTCCAGAATTTTTTGAAGACGGTTCATAAATTGAGGAAAGAGATAAAGAGTGATGACGGTAGCGGAGGAAAAATCAGCCCGCCAGAAACTTTGTTGTTTGACAGAAGCCAAATGTTGTAGTTTGGCTTTTTTGATGGCTTGACGACTGAGACGAACTAAACGAGGGTCAATTTCGTAGCCGATGGCGGTGGCACCGCAACGGGCGGTGGCAAGAAGAAGACGGCCGTCACCGGAACCGAGATCTAAAACAGTATCTTTGGGGCTAATTTTGGCCAAATCAAGCATTTTTTTGACGGTGGAGTGAGGGGTGGGGTAATAGATAGCGCCCGGAGCTAAAACTTGGCGATAGATAAGATGACAAAGGAAGGATAAGAGAACCAAGAGGAGACAAAAAAGCAAAACAGAACAAAAAAACAAGGTCATTTGCTATTTTAGCAATTTGGCGGTGGGGAAATAGAGAACTTGGGAAATATTAGCTACATTGGCAAAGAGCATGGCCAGACGATCGACACCAACGGCAATACCGGTGCAGGAGGGAAATTTTTTGGTAGCCTTGACGAGAGTTTGGTCGTAAAGATGGAGGGGAAGATGGTGTTTTTGGCGATAGAGTTTTTCTTTTTGGAAGTTTTTTTGCATAATTGTCGAATCGGTCAGTTCGGTATAAGCGTTGCCAATTTCCATATTGGCGATAAAAAATTCAAAACGTTGAGAGAACCCCGCCGTAGCGGGGCAAGGCCAGGCTAGAGGTGAGAGGCGGGTGGGGTAGTCGTAGATAATAAAAGGACGGTTTTGAGGAAGATTCGGTTCGATTTGGTCAATCATGGTTTTGGTAAACCAAGGTTCCCAGTCGGGATCATCGCCGGAAGTATTTTTTAGATTTTTGGCCAAATTGATTTTGGCATATTTGAGAAAAAGTTGTTGGAGAGTGGCAGAAGGCCAGGGAGGGGAGAGGTTGATGTTTTTACCGCGGTATTTGAGTATGTTTGTAGCTTTTAAACCTTGTTTTTGTAGGATTTTTTGGAAAATTTTTAAAATTAGTTTTTGGGTGGTTTGGGCAATATGATGGTAGTTTTTGGCTATTTCGTACCACTCAAGCATAGAAAATTCGAGATTGTGAGTGGGGCCAATATTTTCCAAATCGCGGAAAGCATGACTAATGGCAAAACAATTGCCAATACCTTGAGATATTAGTTTTTTTAGAGAGGATTCGGGTGAGGTGGCCAAATAAAAATTTTTTTGACGATGACGCCAGGGAGTGGAAAGGGAGTAAAGACCGGGTTCGAGAGGAAGAGAGGGAAGGAGGGTGGGGGTGTCAATTTCGTGAAAGTTTTTGGTCAGAAAAAATTGACGAATAAGTTGAACGACCTGTTCTTTGACAAACTGACCGTGAAATTTAGAGAGGGGAGCCATTTTTATTTTAGTTTGGTGGTTTCTTTGTGTTCGGTTTTTTGACGGCACCACTTGCAGTATTTTTTGAGTTTGAGTTTGTCGGGGTGATTGATTTTGTTTCTTTCGGAAAGATAGTTTTGAGAACCGCAGACGGCGCAGAGGAAAGCGACGAGAAAACGGTTGCCTTTTTTTGTTTTAGCCATGGAGGGATTATACCAAACTATTGGATAAGTTTGTTTTGAAAAATAGTAGAAGCCAGAGTATCACAGAAAAATTGAGCGCCTTGGTCTGAGGGGTGGATATTGTCGTTGCTGTTGATGAATTGAGGATCTCCTTGATCGTTTTTGAGGCTGGGAGTAAAAGCGTCGGCTAGAGGGAAGTTTTGAGAAGTAGCAAAATTGATGATGTTTTTGAGATAAAGTTTGATGGTGGAAGTTTTTTCGATTTTTTCCAAAGAAGTGAAAGTATAAGGTGAGCCATTACCAAAAATAATAGAATTGGGGGCGATAGTGGCAGTCAAAACGATAGGAGTGTCAGGTAAGTTTTTTTTGATTTCGGTGGTAATGGCTCCCAGGGTTAGCCATTGGCGGTCGATACCGGATTGGTTGTTACCAAAATTGTTGTAAGCGAAGGATTCGACGGCGATAAGATCTGGTTTTTGAGAAAGAAGAGAAGGAAGAAGGGAAAGTCCTTGTTCAATGTTGCTTGCTCCTCGACCATAATTTAGAACATTAAATTTATAATAGGGGTAGTAGAGGTTGAGAGATTTTTCTAAGATATCAGAAGGGATGGTGTCAATCATAGAATCTCCCAAAAGAGCGATAGTAATAACCCGGCCTTCGCCGCCGATATTTTGAAGCAAAGGAGAAGGAGGGGTTGGAGTGGGGGCAGGAGAGGTGGTACTAAGACCGAGGACTTGAGGGGAAAACAGAGGGCTAGGATTGATTCTGCGGGGTTGATAAGCGATCTGAAGTTGGAAAAAAAGAGGGATTTGAGCTTTAACAGGAGAAGGGGAGAAAAAAAAGAAAATAAAAAGAAAAAAGAAGAAAAGTAGCATGTTTTTATTATAACAGGGGAGAGTTTAACCCAAAGAGTAAGGAGTCAGAGATTCTTTGTAGCGCTTGATTTGTTTTTCTATTTGTTGCTGAAGGTCGATTAGGGCACTTTCCAGCTGGAGATGAGTAGTGGAAGCAAAGAGATTTTTTTTGTGAGGGAGAATCATGTCAAAATTAACTTTAAAAGTGTTGGTTTTGGGTATAAGTTCGATATGAACAGCGGCAATTTGAGTGTTTGGTTTAAAATCTTTTAAGATTTTGTCGAGAGGGAGGGAAATTTTGTCTTTGACTAAGAATCGGATAGTATGGTTGATCTTGATTCGGTTACCGGTAAGCTGAATTTTCATTAGCTAATTTATTTTAGCATAAGAGGAAAAAATAAAAAATAAAATATAGTTTAGAAAAAATGGTTATTATTGATAAAATATAGCTGTTTGCCCAGATAGCTCAGTTGGTAGAGCATCCCCTTGGTAAGGGGAAGGTCATGGATTCGAGTTCCATTCTGGGCTCAAAATTCTTTGGAGGGTTGGCCGAGTGGTTAATGGCGCTGGTTTTGAAAACCAGTGGGAGCAATCCCTCACAGGTTCGAATCCTGTACCCTCCGCAAAAAGTCTAGATAGGTTCGAATTCCCGTGATTACACGGGACCTACGGCCTGTACCCTCCGCTTTTCTGGATGAGACTTTTGTTTCTGGTTGTGTTTTTAAGAAACTCGTACTAAAATAGTGGGAGTATGAAAAAAAGACATATTTATTTGGACTATGCGGCCACTTGTCCGGTTGATCCAAGAGTAGTTAAGGCGATGCAGCCTTATTTTTTTGCCAAAGCAGGGAATAACATGTCACTTCATAGCGATGGACAGAGAGCAAATGAGGCAATTGAAGAAGCCAGAAGAAAAATTTTGAAAGCGATCGGGGGTAAAAACGGTAAATTGGTATTTACCGGCAGTGCGACGGAAAGCAATAATTTGGCGATTTTCGGTTTGGCTTTTGCCAACAAAGAAAAAAAACAGATAATCGTATCGGCCATAGAGCATGATTGTGTTTTAAACAGTGCTAAAAGTTTAGAAAAAGCAGGCTATAAATTGGATTTTTTGGAAGTGGACAAAAAAGGGCGGGTGAAATTGGACCAACTGGCGAAAATGATAGGAAAAGAAACCTTGATGGTGTCGGTGATGCAGGCCAATAACGAAATGGGAACAATACAAGACATATCAAAAATTGGGGAAATTTGTAAAAAAGCAGGAGTATATTTTCATTCCGATGCGGCTCAGAGTTTTGGCCGAGAGCCAATTGATGTAGAAAAAATGGGAGTGGATTTGCTGACTTTGTCATCTCACAAGATTTATGGCCCTAAAGGGGTAGCTGGTTTGTGGATGAGGCAGGGAGTTGAGGTGGAGCCAATAATTTACGGTGGGGGACAAGAGGGAGGTTTGAGATCGGGGACGATGAATACGGCGGCAATAGTGGGTTGGGGAGCGGCAACTGAGATAGCTATAAAAGAGATGAAGAGAGAAAATAAAAGATTATTAAGGTTAAGAGAGAAATTGATTACGGGAATATTGAAAAATATATCAGGAACAGAGCTTAACGGAGATAGAAACAAGAGATTGGCCAACAATGTCAATATTTCTTTTCGTGGCATAGAAGGAGAAAGTTTGTTGCTGGAATTGGATGATTATGGAGTGATGGTGTCGACCGGTTCGGCTTGTAGCTCGGCCAGTTTGGCTCCAAGCCATGTGCTAATGGCGATGGGAGCAGGGGAGGAACGAGCTCATGGATCGATTCGTTTTAGTTTGGGCCGGTGGACAAAGTCGGAAGAGATTGATTATTTATTAAAAATTTTGCCTAAGGCGGTGGCCAGGCTAAGGAGGGTGTCGGTTTTATGAACTATTCAAAAAAAGTAATGAGACATTTTAGAAAACCTCACAATGTGGGGAAAATTAAGGATGCCAGCGGAGTGGGTGAGGTAGGCAATTTGGTTTGTGGAGACATGATGAAGCTTTATATTAAGGTAAAAGATGAGGTACTAACAGACGTTAAGTTTGAAACTTATGGTTGTGCGGCGGCGATTGCTACCAGTAGTGTGATAACCGATTTGGTAAAAGGAAAAAAAATTGCCAAAGTGTTGAAAATGAGCAATAAAGATATTATAGAAGAGTTGGGGGGATTACCGCCAATTAAGATTCATTGTTCTTTGTTGTCGGTAGAGGCTTTAATGGAGGCTTTGTGGAATTATCATAAAAAAGAAGGTAAAAAGGTGCCAAAGGAATTGGAAAAAAGACACGAAATGATCGCCAAAGTGAGACAGGTTTAGTATAATTTCAATGTGCCTGAATAGCTCAGTTGGTTAGAGCATCCCTTTTGTAAAGGGAAGGTCGTCAGTTCGAATCTGACTTCAGGCTCATGATCCCGCCGTTGCGGGATGATCGGTTATTAGAAGTTAGTCAAAATTAAAGATGATCAAGATTTTAGTTTTAACTGATGATATGCCCTGGGGGCATAGGTCGATTGCCAGGGCTATTTACGGTTACCTAAAAACAAAAGAAAAAGAGAATAGCTGGAAAATAGAATATGCGGAAGTAAAAGCTAAAACAGCAGGAGTGGCCGACTTTTATAATTTTTTGTATCGTTACTGGCCGGCGTCAAACAGAGTGCTTCACAAAATGTCTTTTAATAAAGGATTGGGAGAAGTGTACAGAGAAATGTCGATTTTTAATTTACCTAATTTAAAAAAGTTAGTAGAAAAAAATAAACCTGATTTGATAATTTGTTGTTATTTGTGGCATAGCCGATCTTTGGTGGAATGGCGTAAAAAAGAGGATGGATGTGATTTTAAATTGTGGACGGTGGTGGCAGATCCTTGGTCGGTGAATGCCATTTCTTATCTTAAGGAAGCAGATTTACATTTGGTTTATGACCAGGTGGGAGAAAAAGTAGGTTTAAGGCTGGGTATTTCAAAAGATAAAATGTTGAAAACAGGTTGGTGGGTGAGGGAAGAAATGTATGAAGAAAAATGGAAAGTTAAAAGTGAAAAGTTGAAAGTGAAAAGAAGGTTGGGATTTACGGATGATAGACCGGTGATTTTTGTGGGTGGGGGGAGTTTGGGGACAAGTGCTTTGCCAAAATTGTTGCCGGCCTTGCTGTTGGTAAAGAAGCCAGTGGGAGTAGTGATTAATACCGGAGCAGACAAGATGGCTTTTAAGATGGTTGCCAATTACATTAAATTGTTTTCTAATTTTAAGAAAAAAAGAGAGTTGGTCAAAATAAAAAATCTGGGGTGGATTGATAACATGGCAGAGGTATTGACGGTTTGTGACATAGTTTTTGGTAAGGCGGGGCCGAATTTTTTGTTTGATGTGATGGCGGTGGGTAAGCCTTTTGTGGCTATTACTCATATTGGAGGGCAAGAAGAC
>JAHIEZ010000022.1 GCA_018901355.1 Patescibacteria group bacterium
CTATCAATATCCATCGGATAATATGAAATTTCATGATCTAAAAAATTATAAGCCACCGCTTCCGGTAATGAAATTTTGTCACCCTCTGCCACTTGTGAACGTAATCCATTAAATCTGAAAAGAATATTATTTTTATTAAGATATATACTCCTCAAATCCTCATATGTTTTATCAAGAGCCAAAACCGATTTTCCCATTTTGTAACTTTCCACCTTAAATCTTGATATCGCCATTAAAAACACCAGCAGTCCTAACGTCAAAAACCATTTCCGTTTTAACCTTATGTTGGCCACAACATAAATTAATAACCATAAACAAGGAACAAAATATGAATTATGATAATGAGTTGACCAGGTAAGTTTTCCAACATACACCATCAAATTTGGCATCAACAAAAAAAGCCACGCCAAAAATACTTTCGGTTTTAACAAAACTATAAATCCTCCAAAAACCAAGTTCACCAGCATAAACTTACCAGAATTTTCCGTAAAAACTACTTTAGAAATATTTTTAATAATATTAAACAAGCCTCCTGATAAAGTCCCGTTTATCACACTATTTTGAGTCAAGGCATCCAACCCGCTCTGATGAATCTTCGTTATCAAAAACACACTTATCGAAAAACAAACCATTCCCAGTAAAAACAATTTTTTGTCTCTCTTAAATATGAAAGAATAAACTATCATAATCATCAACAAACTAATACCATATATCTCATTTGACGCCAAAGCCAATAACGAAAACACCGTAATCCAAAAATAATTCAGTTTTTTGCTCGACAGTAACCAAATAAGCAAACCGCCAAACAACATAAAGAATCGATTAAAGTAAAATTGGCCATATAAACCCCAAGACCATATCGGATGTTGCGAGGCTATTAATACCAATATGGTTGAATTTAAAACATTGACTTTAAATTTTCTTGCCGTCACATAAACAAACAAAAGAATAAAAGAAAAAATCAATGCATGTAAAAACGCCATATACCAATAAATATCAAAAAAACGCGTCAACAAACCCAGTAAAGATGCAATCAGATAATAATGTCCCCATGGAAAAAATTTAGCCGGCGAAGCTAGCGGACTACTGCATACAAATTCAGCCGATTTATAAAAAATATGAGTAAAACCATACTCAATCGATCTGCCAAAACTGGTCTCATATTTAAAATTCTTGCCGATATTTATCAACATTTGAGCCGCAAAAGTTGAATCGCCGTATTGAGCTTGTATGTTTCGATAATACAAAAGCAAGGTTAAATATATGGTCAACGACACATATATAAATAAAACCAACAAAACTTCAACCTTTCTGCTTTTAATAAATAACAAAACATCGGACAATTTAATTCCCCTGATAAAATTGACAATTGTTTTTCCGATTCTGACAATCACCACTACCAAACTATTTTTCAGACCCGTCAATCTTTGCCAAATTCTTAATTTCAAAAAATAAAAAATAACAATACTCACAAAAAACGCCGAAACAAAAATATTCGTCAATACCAACAAACAAAAAATCCAATCAACATAACTCAAGCAGGAAACTATTTTGTCATATATAAATGTCGGTATTTGCCCTTTGTTCTGCCAAAGATAATCTTTCGAAAAACTATGTTTACTCAAAAATAACCAGCCATCTCTTATAATCCCAACCGAATTTCCATCTTCTCCTGCCAATGACCTTATTTCTACCTGATAATTCTTGCCCTTTGACTTCCCGATTGGCGGAAAACCAAAGGGGAAATAGCCCTTGTCCTGAAACTGGTCAACTTTATATTTGTTGCTGTAATACCAGTTATCATCACCCGCCTCTTTGATACTAAATTGAAGATAATCATCATTAATCCGATTGTGAGTATCAAACTTTACTTCAATTATGCCTAAATTATTTCTCCTCGCTCTAAATTCTTCTTCAATCGCTTCATTTTTTAATAACTCTACATTCTGATTGTCACTAAACTTATGACCATCCGTAATTACCGTCAAAACATAGTCATGGTAATCATCAATTCTCTTGACAATTACACCAACTAACATAAAAAAAACCACCGCTAATCCCCATTTATATCTATTTCTCATTTACTCATGCCAACATTGACAGACAATTTAATAAACTTATTAATCATCTTTTTCATATAATCCATTCTCTCCCCATCAATTCCGGGCCAAACTCCGACCCAAAATGCCTTGTTCATAATAATATCGGCATTTTCCATCCCACCTGCCACTCTAAAATTTTTTCTTAAACCTACATAGGCCGGATGCCTTAACAAATTACCAGTAAACACATTCCGGGTTCCTACCTTATTTTTCTCCAGATATTCAGACATTTCATTTCTGCTAAACGGTGCCTCGTCTCGTACTATAATTGGAAAACCAAAATATGATACTTCTGTCTTTTCATCTTCCCGCATCAACAAAAAATATTCCTCATATTTTTTAAAAAAACTATATAGTTTTTTATAATTAGATCTTCGTTTTTTTATAAAACCAGATAATTTTTTTAACTGAGCCACTCCAATTGCCGCCTGAAAATCCGTTGTCTTTAAGTTATAACCCAACTCGGAATAAATATATTTATGATCATATCCATAAGGTAACTCACCTAATTTCCATTCAAATCTTTTTTCACAACTACCATCTTTCCCTGTTCCACACCAACAATCTCTACCCCAATCTCTAAACCTCCTGATTGCCTTATGAATCAACTGATTATCGGTAATAATAGCACCCCCCTCACCCATGGTTATATGATGAGCCGGATAAAAACTAAACGTGGCCACATGACCGTACTGACCAACATACTTATTCCTATATTTCGTCCCTAAGGCATCACAGCAATCCTCAATCAACCATAAATCATATTTCTTAACTAACCTCATCACCTCACTCAAATCAAACGGGAATCCCAAAGTATGGGCCAGCATAATTAACCGGGTCTTTTTTGTTATCGCCTTTTCAATTTTTGCCGTGTCAATATTCAGATCTCCGGCCCCGACGTCAACAAACACCGGCTTTAATCCATATTGGATGCCCGGATTGACCGTTGTCGGAAAGGCCACCGGTGTCGTAATAAACTCATCCCCAACCTTTAGTCTTTTGTCTCCAAAAACACTCGACGTTAATGCCGCTACCGCCACTAAATTAGCCGACGATCCGGAATTCAGCAAAGACACATGCTTAACCCCCATAAATTCAGCAAAATCCTTTTCAAACTCACGGGCAAATCGACCCTCTGTCCACCAAGCATCTTCAGCTACCTCTATGGCATTGTTAATTTCTTCTCTGTCAAACACCTTACCCGAAGCCGGTATATAAGTTTCTCCGGCAACGAAATTATTTTTCATTTTTTAAAATTTAACCTTTTATCAACCACATAAACCGGTCTGTTTTTCGTCTCTTCCATAATCACCTGAATATATTTACCGATAATACTTAAAGCCAACAAATTTATTCCGCCAAAAAAAACTACCGCCAACATCAAAGAAATCGAGGCTTTAATCGGATTACCATAAATAACCACCAAAAATAGATATATAACAATAAAAACAAAAGAAAGTACCGTCAATATAAAACCTAAATAAACAATTAAATCAAGCGGTAAATAGGAAAATCCGAAAATCCCTCTTTCAGAATCTCTGATATAATCAAAAAAACTATACGAACTTTGACCATTCGTCCGTTTCCTTCTTTTATATGTGATAAACGCCCGTTTAAAACCAACCCAGGCCGTTAACCCCCGACCAAACCTGCATTTCTCCGGTAAAGATTTTAAGGCTTCAACCACTTTCCTGTCATAAATACCAAAACCGGTCACATATA
>JAHIEZ010000023.1 GCA_018901355.1 Patescibacteria group bacterium
AAGTCTACCCAAGCCAAACTTATTGCCGAAAAATACAAGCTTACCCACCTTTCCATGGGTCAGCTTTTGCGTGACGCTATTGCTCAAAAAAGCTCTTTCGGCCTGGAGGCAAAAAGTTACATCGATCAAGGTTTACCGGTACCTGACGAAATCCTTTTTCCTGTTTTAAATTCCGCTTTGGAAAAAATTAATAACCAAGATTTTATTCTCGATGGTTTTCCTCGTCTTTTAAGTCAGGGTCAACAAATAGAAAAACAAATCTCAATCGATCTTATTATCCATCTTACGGTTGATTTTTTAGAAATAGTTCAGCGTCGCCAAAAATTAGGTCAAGAGTTTCAGGACAAAAACAGATCGGATAACAATCAACAAGCCGTTGCCAATCGTCAAAAAGTTTTATACCAGCAAAACATCAAACCCATTCTTGATTATTTTCAAGCCAAAAAACTTTTGATAGAGATTGACGGCAATCGTCCCATAGAACCTATTTTTTCTGACATTACTGTTGTTATTGATAAGTTAAAAATTTTAAATACAAAATAAATTATGGTTAGCAATCAAGATACGGTCAAAGGCAAGGTCACAGAAATTATGCCCAATTCTCTTTACCGGGTTCAACTTGAAGACGATAAAATTATCGTGGCTCATCTGGCCGGCAAGCTAAGAATTCATCGTATTCGGGTTTTGGCCGGTGACCAAGTTTCGCTTATTTTAAGCCCCGACGGTGACAAGGGTCGAATCGTCTATCGCCTATAAGTATTTATCCTTTGATATTAAGACAATTTTAGGGTAAAATACCAAAGTTTATATGAAAGTCAAATCCAGTATCCGCCGTCGTTGCAAAAAATGTAAGATCGTCATCAGACGAGGCGCCAGGCGTATTATTTGTTCAGAAAAGAGACACACTCAAAGACAAGGATGAGAATCGGAGGCGTAGACATTCCAGACAATGAGAGAGTAGAGGTCGGTTTAACCCGATTTTACGGTATTGGTCCGACCACCGCTCTTCTGTTGGCCAAAAAAGCTAAATTAAATTTAAACACCCGAATTAAAGATTTAAGTCGTGACGATCTTTCTGTTCTCGTCAAAGCCTTAGAAGGTTTTAAGACGGAAGGGGATTTAAGACGGGAAATCCGGGAAGCCATCTCTCGCCTTAAGGCTATCAAATGCTATCGAGGACTTCGTCACATGGTTGGTTTACCCGTTCATGGTCAAAGGACCAAATCAAATGCCCGCACCCGCAAAGGGAAAAGAAGAACCGTCGGTTCTCTTACCAAAGAAGCTTGGGGTAAAATCGAAGGCGCTTCTCCTAAAAGTTCAGAAGAAAAGGAATAAAATATGCCAACTAAAACCAAAACTATCAAAAACTTTGTTCATGCCAGGCTTTACGTCAAAGCCACTTTTAACAACACTCTCGTTAATGTCACCGACGATCATGGCAACAGTTTAGTTTGGTCCAGTTCCGGCAATGTCGGTTTTAAGGGTTCTCGAAAATCTACTCCCTTTGCCGCTACCACCGCTATTGAAAAAGCTTTAAAAAAAGCCCAAGACCTTGGTATAAAAAAATTATCAGTTTATCTTAAGGGGCCGGGCCTCGGTCGTGATGCCGCTCTCAGATTCCTTCGATCCAAAAGAGATTTTGATGTCGACATGATCTCAGATGTTACTCCGGTTGCTCACAATGGTCCTCGCGCTCCCAAGCAAAGGAAAGGATAAATTATTATGAGTCGAGCTAGTCTAAACAGTAAATGTCGTCTTTGTCGGGCCCAGGGAAACAAGCTTTATCTTAAAGGTGCCCGTTGTTTTGGTGGCAAGTGTCCTATCGATAAAAAAGGCGCTGTTCCCCCCGGTATGCATGGTTTAAAAAGAAGATCCAGAGTCACCGATTTTGGTGTTCAACTTAAAGCCAAACAAAAAGCCAAAAGAATTTACGGAGTTAACGAAACCCAATTTAGAAATTACTATTTATCCGCCAAAAAACTAAAAGGACTTTTAGGAGATAACCTATTAGTTCTTTTAGAAAAAAGATTGGATAATGTTCTTTATTTGGCTGGTCTGACTCTGTCTCGTACTCATTCAAAACAGCTAATTTCTCATGGTCATGTTTTAGTCAATGGCAAAAGGCTGAGTATTTCCTCTTATTCTGTTAAAATAGACGACCAAGTGGTTCTTGATGAAAAAACCATTAATAAACAAAAAGATCTACTTCGAATCGATGAAAAAGGTTTCAACCCTCCTTTGTGGTTGGATGTTGACAAAAAAGACTATTCTGCCAAAGTGCTTTCTGATCCCAAAAGAGAGCAATTTGACCAAGACATAGATGTAAATTTAATTATTGAATATTATTCAAGATAAAA
>JAHIEZ010000024.1 GCA_018901355.1 Patescibacteria group bacterium
CACCGGTTCAAACTCATCCTTGCCCACAAAACTTGACTTCAACTCCGAAGTCTGGACCAAAGCGTTAGCATAAGCCCCAGACGTACAACTAGCAGCAACTTTCACTGTAGCATCCTGTGCCAACAACGCCGCCGAAGAACCCTGATCAGAACAAATTCCAAAACCGTAAGTATCAGAACGCAACACCACCGCCCCCCCCGAAACTATTGGCGTCCCTCCCGTATATTCTTCCCACGGATAAGACTGTCTACTCGCATAATATCTTTCATAAGCATTCATTACTTCGGCCGCATCGTTTTGTACCCGAGCATCCCGCGCCTTATTAGCCTGTTCGATAGGATTGATGGTCGCCAATACTGCCACTGACAAAATGGCAATCAAGGCGATAACTATTAACAGCTCAACTAAAGTAAAGCCTACCTGAAATTTTTTTATAATCTTCATAACATTTTAATAAATATCTATTCTACCTATCATTAAAAACTATTAAAATTGAGAAGTCAAGTTGTAAATCGGCATGATCACCGCTATCACCAAAAAACCCACCCCGATACCCAGTAAAATCATAATCAACGGTTCTATAGCCGAAGTTAAAGTTTTAACCGACTGCTCCGCTTCCGTTGAAAAGTAATTAGCCACTTTCATTAGCACCTCATCCAATTTCCCCGTTGCTTCACCGGTCGCTGCCATCTGATTAACTATCGTTGGAAACACCTCCATTTCCTCGAAAGAATTAGCTACCGAAAAACCCTTTTGCACTCTTTCTGCTACCTTTAAATACGCCTGTCTATACAATTCATTCCCCGCCACACTGGAAACAATTTTCAACGCCTCCACCAAAGAAATTCCTGCCGTCAGCAACATCGACAAAGTTCTGATAGTATTGGCGACCACTGTTTTTCTGTTCAATTCCCCCATAATCGGCATTTTCAACATAAAGCTATCTTTTTTTAATCTCCAAGCTTCATTTTGATTTGAAACTTTAAGTAAAAACATCACGCCAAAAATAATTCCAGGAAATAAATACCAAAACTTAGTCGTAAAACCGGAAATACTCATCAATATTCTGGTAGGCATTGGCATCTCCGAACCAAAATCCTGATACAAACTCAAAAGCTTAGGTATCACAAAAATCATCATAATAAAAGTGACGATAATCATTCCCACCACTACTATCGCCGGGTAAACCATCGCTCCTTTTACTTTTCCTTTAAATTCGCTTTCATTCTCCAAATTTTTAGACAATTTTTCCAACACCTCCTGCAATACTCCTCCTTCCTCTCCCGCTACAATTGAGGCCACATAAGCCTCCCCAAAAGTACTTTTATATTTCCCCAAAGCCTCTCCCAAAGATTTTCCGCCCCTTACCGTCGACAAAGCACTGTCCAGGATCTCATACATAACAGTATTTTGTTCCACCTGATTTTTTAGTAGAGACAAAGCATCGGTCAAAGGCAATCCCGCCGTCATCATTGTCGACAATTGCCGGGTAAACATAGTTACCTGCTTTAAACTAACCCGCCCAAAAAATTTTTTATTAAATTCAGCCAAAACTCCATTTTTCTCCAAAACCACCGACAAAGGCACCAGGCCATTATCTTTAAGAGACTCTACTACTTCTTCTTTTCGATCCAATTCCAACACTCCTTTTACCAATTTTCCATTCCAATCTTTAGCTCTATATATATATCTCATTTACTATCCTTTTACTTTTCTTAAACTATTCATCAGCTCTGACGGATGCATACTGTATGATAAAGCCACTTCTTCCTCTACTTTTCCTTCTTTCACCAATCTGGCCAAAGAAGTTTCCAAAGTCACCATTCCCACTTCCATGCTGGTTTGAATAATATTATCAATCATATAAGTTTTACCCTCTCTAATCGAATTTCTCACCGCCCCCGTTCCGGTTAAAATTTCAAAAGCCGCCGACAAACCTCCCTCTCTGTTTGGTACCAATCTTTCCGAAATCACTGCCGTCAAAACCGAAGCTAATTGTAATCTAATTTGATCTTTAGCTCCCGGAGGAAATACGTCCACTATTCTATCTACCGCCTGAGAAGCCGAATTGGTATGGAGGGTGGAAAAAACCAAATGACCGGTTTCCGCCACCGTCAAAGCCGAACCTATCGTCTCCAAATCCCTCATCTCTCCCACAAAAACTACATCCGGATCCTGGCGTAAGACTGATTTTAAAGCCGAAGCAAAGGTCTTTGTGTCTGCTCCTACTTCTCTTTGGCTCACTATCGACTTACTCCCTTTTATCAAATATTCTATTGGATCTTCTATGGTCACAATATGACAATTTCTTTTTTCTGATATCTGATTTAAAACCGAAGCCACTGTTGTTGATTTACCATGACCGGTCGGTCCCGTTACCAAAACAAAACCATGATTAGCCTCGGCCAAATTATTAAAAATAGGAGGCAACCCCAACTCCTCAAAAGTCGGTACTTTAATCGGGATAACCCGAAAAGCCACTGCCAAACTTCCTTGCTGATAATAAACACTGACCCTAAATCGGGATCCTGCCAAAGAAAAAGATAGGTCTACTTCACCCCTGTTGCTCACTCTTTTCTTTTTTTCTTCATCTAAAAGTGAATCTACCATCATTTTTATTTCTTCCTGCCCCAGTTTTTCCAAAACAGTTACATCCATCAAATTACCTCCCACCCTAAATTTTGGCACCGTCTCAACCATCAAATGAACATCTGTTGCCTTGTTGGCCACTGCCATTTCCAAAATTTTTTTTAGTTTTATATCCATTTAATTCTTAATTTTTAATATTCAGCCACCCTCAACACCTCATCTATAGTAGTAATTCCTTCCAGCACCTTGGCATAGCCGTCCTGTTTCATGGTCAACATACCCTCTTCCATGGCTTGTTTTTGAATAGCTCCCGCCGAAGCTTTTTCCACTATCAATTTGCTAATTTTTTCACTAATTGGCATCACTTCATAAATAGCAATTCTTCCCAAATAACCGGTTTGATTACACTTTTCACAACCGGTCACTTTTGGTATTGTCATCCCTAAACCTGCTTTTTTATTTCTCTCCTCAATCATGCCATAAATCAGACCCAAAACATCCTGAAACATTTTCTTTTTATCTTCTGGTATCGGTATCTTTTGAGAACAATCTTTGCACACCCTTCTCAATACCCGCTGACCCACCACACAATTTAGAGAAGATACTAATAAAAACGGTTCCACCCCCATATCCAACAACCTTGGCGGCACTCCGGAAGCATCATTGGTATGTAAAGTTGAAAAAACCAAATGCCCCGTTAAGGCCGCATTTATAGCCAATTCCGCCGTTTCCGTATCTCTGATTTCTCCCACCATCATTACGTCCGGATCCTGGCGCAAAAAAGATCGTAAAGCCGACGCAAAAGTTAAACCCGCCTGCACATTTACCTGAGCCTGGCTAACCCCTTTCATTTGATATTCCACCGGGTCTTCAATCGTCACCACGTTCACCTTACTGGTCGATACTATATCCAAAATCGAATACAAAGTTGTGGTTTTTCCCGAACCGGTTGGCCCACAAACAATCACAATCCCATGAGGTCTCTGGATTGAATCCATCAGATTTTTCAAAGCTCTACCTCTTAAACCCAACTCAATTAAGATCGGCACCTTTTGAGACTTTTTCAGTAAACGCATCACCACTTTTTCTCCATATGTAGTCGGTAGGGTAGATACCCGCAAATCCACATCCTGTTCATCATTGGCAAAAAAGAAACGTCCGTCTTGGGGCACTCTTTTCTCGTCAATTTTTAAATCGGCCAATATCTTAATTCGGCTAACCACCGCATTTAAAACATTTCGGGGTAATAAATATTTTTCCTGTAAAATACCATCTATTCTGTATCTGACCCTTACATTTTCTTCTTGAGGTTCTATGTGAACATCCGAAGCCCTGGCTTTAATGGCATAATCCAAAATAGTCGACACTATCTTGGCTACCGGTGCTTCCGCCGACACTCCATTCTGATTTTTTACTTTTACTTTTTTGTTTTCATCTGCCTTCCTCTCGTCCAAAGCTCTACTTACCTCAGAAGTTATCCCTTTTTCCCTTTGGTATTTTTCTCTGACAAAAGATTCTATTTGTTTTGGTAAAGACATGGCCGCCAACACCTTACATCCGCTCTTTTTTTCAATAAACTCCACCGTTTCCAGATCAAGCGGGTTACTCATCGCCACATAAAGAAGTTTCTCTTTTGGTTCAAACTTGTAGGGCACTACTTTATATTTCTGGGCCACACTTTCCGGTACCAAAGACAAAGCTTCCGGCGAAAAGGCTGTTTTTTCCAAATCCACATATTCCACTCTCAAAAATTTTGCTTTTGCCATTACCAATTCCAGTTCCGACACCAAACGCAAAGCCTTTACAATTTCTTCCTCCGATTCTCCTGTTTTCAACCTTCTTAAACGAATTTCTTCTTCTTTAGTCTTGTCTACCAGGCCTTCATCCAGCAACACCTCCGCCAAACTCTTGTATACTTTAGAGGCAGTACTATTCATATTAATAATATTAACCTGTTTTTTCTTCCTCCACAACCTATGTTTCCCTCTATCTTACTTATATCCAATTCCGACCAAGACCTTGACCATGAAATAAAAACAATTTGTTTACAACTCAAAAACCCACTTGACCCCAACAATCCCGACCTTCTCATCATCAAAAATGATCACACTATCCAAACCGTCCGTCAAATCAAAAAATTCCTGTCTCGAAAACCATTTTCTCATCCCAACAAAATCGTCATTCTAAAAAAAACCGATCTTCTAGGTATTCCTGCTCAAAATGCTCTTTTAAAAATTCTTGAAGAGCCAGGCCTCCACAACTTTATCGTTCTCACCACCGCTCAAAAAAAATCACTTCTACCTACCATTCTCTCCCGCTGTCAGATAAAACAAATCAAAACAGCTGAGCCTATCTCTCGTTCTCTTATTCCTTTTAGTCTAAAACCGGCAGCCAATCTTGCCACCGCCACCAAACTAAAAGCAGACAAAAATACTACCATTGCTCTCTTAAACCAAGAACTCGCCTTTCTTCAGGTAAAACTTTGTCAACAAGCCTCTCCGGATACCGCCCAAAAAATAAAAAACCTGATTCACTCCATCAGCTTACTCAAACACAACGTTGACTCTCAATCTGCCCTGGATTACTATTTATTGTCATCCTAAGTCTTTTTATTTCTCCGCATTTTTTCCTCATTGAAAATTCTTTTTTTTTGATATAATAAAGAACCGATGTTTACACCCATTTTAACCATCAGCCACAATATTCTCAAAAATATCGGCAGTGTTGAGGCTTCAAAAGCTATTATCAACGAAGCCCCTCTCATCCCCACTTACGAAAAACAATTTCAACAAGAAGCGGTTGTCCGCACCGTTCATTACGGCACTAGAATCGAAGGCAACGATCTTACCTATCAAGAAGTCGCCAAACTAGTTGAAGGCCGAAAAATCACCGCCGCCGACAGAGATATTCAGGAAGTCATTAACTATCGTCAGGTTATTGATTATCTTGAAGAACTTTGGTCCCTTTTCGATGCCGCCCTACCCCTACCTGGTGAGAAAAACCCTGTTTCTTCCACTGAAGAAAAACCCCGCACTTTTTTTTACAGTGAACTTATTGTCAAAAGAATCCATGAATTTACCACTCAAAAAATAATAGACGAAAAAGAACAAGGTAAATACCGCCATCAACAAGTAGTCTTAAAAAACACTAGAACCGGCGAAATCGCCCATCGTCCTCCTCCCGCCATTGAAGTTCCATATCTTATGTCTGACTTAATTGATTGGCTAAACAGTCCGGCTTCCGCTCTTTTTCATCCTGCCATCAAATCTGCCATCTGCCAATATGTCTTAGTCGCCATCCACCCCTTTATTGAAGGCAATGGCCGCGTCTCTCGGGCTTTTGCTATGCTTCCTCTTTTTGTTGAAGGTTATGACATTCGTCGTCTTTTTTCCACCGAAGAATATTTTGATCGAAACGCCGAATCTTATTACAACACTATTCAGGCCACCCACAACACCGCCTCCGACGTTTTCAAAAGAGATTTAAGTAATTGGGTTGACTATTTTACTCAAGCTCTCAGTATCGAATTATCCCGCGTCAGAGAAAAAGTCCAATCTCTTTCCCGTGATTTAAAATTCAAACAAAAATTGGGGGGTAAACAAGTTCATCTTTCCGAAAGACAAATTAAACTGGTTGAATACATGCAACAATTTGGCGGCATGCGTATGCCTGATGCCAAAGAAATATTACCCATGGTCTCCGACGACACCATTTGGCGGGACCTAAAAAAACTAATCGACACCTTAGTGGTTGAGAAAAAGGGTTCTACCAAAGGCGCCTTCTATTGTCTCTCCTCCGCCTAAAACCATTTTCATCATGATTGAATTATCCGACCCTTTACTAAAAAACATTTCACCTTCTAATTTAGGCGAGCTTTTAATCAAGGCCAAAAATGCCTACTACACCTCCGCCAAACCGATTATGGATGACCACACCTATGACACTTTAGAAGAAATCTTACGCCACCTTAACCCTCATCACCGTCTTTTTAGCAAAATCGGTCACAAAAATTTTGACACCGGTTGGACCAAGTCAGGACACGACATACCCATGGGTTCCCAAAACAAGGCTTCATCTTACGTCGATCTTGTCCACTATTTTGAGCTTAAAAAAATTCCTGCCAACACCAATTTCGTGGTTCAACCCAAATGTGACGGTATTTCTTTGGAAGTCAAATATAAAAAAGGCCAAACTATAGAAGCCGTTACCAGAGGCGATGGAAAAATAGGGGATAGTATCACTCAAAATGTAGTGCTAATGAAAAATTTTGTCCCCCAATTAAAATTACCCTTCACCGGCTCAGTTCGTTTTGAAATTGTGGTTACTTACCAAGATTTTGCCAAACTAAACCAAATTTCTTCAGAAAACTATTCCAACCCCAGAAATGCAGTCGCCGGCATCTCTCAACGCTTAGATTCTCTTTATTCTTCTTTTTGTTCTCTTCTGGCTGTCGATATTTATTCTCCCAATCTTAAATTCCAAACCGAATTATCCCAAATAGAAAAACTGAAAACATTGGGACTGACTGTAGTCGAAACTCAACTTTGTCAAAACCTCTCTCAAGTCGAAAACATTTTTCAACAATTTTTCACTAAAAAAAGGGCTGGTTATCTTTACGAAATTGACGGCTTAGTCGTCAAAATAAATCCTGTTTCTCTTCAGCAAAAACTGGGTTTCAAAAACGGCCGTCCCAAATTTCAAGTCGCTTATAAATTTCCCGCCGCCACTACTACTACCACCGTCAAATCAATTGCTTGGCAAACCGGTCCTTTGGGTACTGTCACCCCGGTAGCCATGGTCGAACCGGTTGAAATTTCGGGAGCCATTATCACTTTTGCTTCTCTTGCCAACTACCAACTTTTAAAACAAAAAAATATTGCCCCCAAAGATATCGTCCAAATTTCCCGCCGCGGTGATGTTATTCCTTACATCGAAAAAGTTATCAGCAAAATCAATCCTCACCAAATCAAAATCCCTACCATCTGTCCTTCTTGTGGTCATCGTCTCAAAAAAGAAGACAAATTTCTCCGTTGTCCCGCTTCTCTTTCTTGCCCCGCTCAAACCCTGGGCAATCTTAGGCTTTTTTGTCATTTTTTGGACATCAAAGGTATTTCCGGCAAAACCATCAAAAAGTTAGTTAAGGCTCGAAAAATTACTCTTCCGGGAGATTTTTATTTACTAACTGTTGAAGATTTCATCAATCTTGACGGCCTGGGAAAAAAATCAGGCCAAAATATTGTTCACCAAATTCAAGCCAAACGTCAGCTTAGTTTGGCTCAAATTTTTACCGCCGCCTCTGTCCCCAATTTTAGCTCCAAAAGAGTCAAACAAATTATTGGCGCCGGCTTTAACACTCCTCAAAAAATCCTCAATCTAAGCTTGTCTCAATTAGAAAGCCTCCCCGGTTTTCAAATCACTCTGGCTCAAAAAATTATCGAAGGTCTTGCTCTCAAAAAAGAAACCATAAAATCAATTTTGGCTCAAGTTAAAATTAAAAAAACCACCACTACCGCCAAACTGGCTGGTTTAAAATTTGCCATCACCGGCGACCTCTCCCTGCCTCGCCATCAAATTGTGGAAAAAATAGAAACAGCCGGTGGTCAAGTTGTTAACACCCTCAGTCGAAACACAACCTATCTAATTTGTAACCAAAAAAACTCTTCCTCAACCAAATTCAAGTTAGCTCAAAAATTAAATATAAAAATAATTTCTGAAACTCAATTACGGCAATTATTGGCAATCTAATCACTTGACTGCTAATTATATATCAAAATCTATCATGTCTCCGCCCTACCTTCTTGATACAATTAAAACATGATTGCTCTTATCGGTCTGGGTAACCCCGACCGCCAATACCAAAACACCCGTCACAATCTCGGTCAGCTTGTCATTCTGAATTTAATTCAGAATCTCAACCTCAAACTCAAAACCAATCCCAAACTTTCAGCCAAAATTATCAAACATCAAGACTGGCTTATTGCCATTCCCACAACTTTTATGAACGAATCCGGTTTAGCCGTCCAAAAAATTTTGTCTTATTACAAAATTTCTCCCAACCATCTCTATGTTATTCACGATGATCTTGATCTTGGGGTAGGGGATTGGAAAATCCAATTTGACCGCGGCCCCGCCGGTCACAATGGTGTCACTTCTGTTATCCAAAATCTTGGTACTCAAAGTTTCTATCGCCTTAGAGTCGGTATCGACCATCCTTCTTCCAATATCCCAATCGAGGACTATGTCTTAAAACCCTTTTTGACATCCGAAAAGCAGATTATTACCGCCACTCTTGATAAAATACTGCCTGATCTCCAATTTTTAATTAAAAATTAAAAATTAATTTTTGGGCCCATAGTTCAGTTGGTAAAACGTATCAGTCGCACTGATAAGTCGGGGGTTCGAATCCCCCTGGGTCCACTATTTTAACTGTTAAAATAGTCTGTGGATCGTCAAACCTCTCCTTCTGCCCTCAAAGAACAGATGGAGCTTTTCAAAAAAACCTTAGCCGGGCGCCAAAAATATGTCAAAAATGAATTTCAGGCCTACGGTCTTCAACTGGCCGAAGAGTTAGGAGATTGGAAAAACCGCTCTCTCTACATTCGCCTGGCCAAAAACACCAATCGTCAAATTTTAGAATCCGCCCGGAACTTCGTCAAAGACCAAAACCCTGGTTCTATCAAAACTCCATATAAACTGTTTATGTGGAAGCTAAAAAAACTAAAAAAACCCCATCCTTGATATAACACCCATTGAGGCCCTGCGTTACGAATAATCTGCTACACTTTTTTAATGAAACAAGAAGTCAGGCAGCATCTCTTACCCCTATTCGTCATTTTTATTATCATCTCTACCGTTTGGGCCATTGCCTTTGTTCCTTTTTATCAGTTTATCTATCTTTTTTTTGGCTTTCTTTGGGGCGCCTTTTTTCTCGACATCGATCATCTTATTTACTGGCTATATCTAAAACCGCAATTACCCGAATCCCAACAAGCCAGTCTCTTTTTAAAAAACAAAAATCTTACCTCTCTTTTAACTCTTCTGGAAAATAGACACAAACACCACACCAGCTTGGTTTTTCATCATTATTTTTTTCAAACCGCCCTGGCCCTTGTTTCTTTTTTCGTCATCAGCTCTTCCGCCAACGTTTTTAGCTCGGCTTTTGTCATTGCCCTAAACATTCATCTTTTAGTTGATGAGTTTTACGATTATCGGTCCAACCCCCGCCACCTCCAACAATGGCTTTTTGCCCGTGAACAAAAACAACTCCCCCTGGCTTATTTAAAACATTATCTTCTATTTTTTACTCTTCTTACTCTCATTTTTATTATCATCTTAATTTCTTTTTTCTAATGCCACCTCTCAGCCAGGGATTATTTGCCCAAGCCAAAAAATTTGTCTCCCCCAAGCAAATGGCTTTATTAAATGATGTTGCTACTATCATCGCTAATTTAAAAGGCAATTCTATCAGTGATTATTCTTTTATAGTCGCCCCTGCCGCCAAAGCTTATGAAGGTTACTTAAAATATTTTTTTTTAAAGATAGGTTTAATCGATCAATATCAATACCAAAGTGACCGTTTCCGTATTGGCAAAACTCTCAATCCCTCTCTTAGATTTAAACGTTTTTCTATTTTTCAAAAGCTAATCGACCTGGACGATTCCGGAGAGGAACTGGCTGAGCTTTTATGGGATGGCTGGAAGTTTGGAAGAAATCAAATTTTTCATTATTTCCCCAATAAGCTCAAAAGATTGAGCTTATCGGAAGCCAAAAACAGAATTGCCCTTATCTTAAATGCCATTATCAAATCCCACCAATTTCTTGCCCGGGTCCAACCAAAATATTAATCTGCTATAATGAAAAACATGTCAAAAACCATTGTTGTTCAAACAGCAAAATGCATCGGTTGTCAAACCTGTGTTTTAATTGATCCTCAAGTTTTTAAATTCAATCAAAAAACTTTTAAAGCCGAAGTTCAAAGTCAAACCGAAAACAAAAACACTCAAACCGCCATTAACTCTTGCCCTACTTCAGCCATTATAATTAAAAAATAAAAATGTCTAAAATCACAAAAAATCTTTTAGTCCCCACCAAAGCCGTTATTTTTTTTAGTCTCTTACTTGCCCTAACCTCTTTTTATTCCGGCTTGACTTACTATAAATCTAAATCGTCTTCTGACCCTGTTGCTGAAGATACTTTCGCTGTCACTCAAACCAAAAAACCCAGTCTGCAATTTTTTGTCATGAGTTTTTGCCCCTACGGTAATCAAATGGAAGACATTCTCCGCCCCGTTTTTGACCTACTTGGTGACAAGGCCGAAATCAAACCTCAATACATTTTCGACAAAATCGAAAACTTAGCTTCTTATTGTCAAACCAGAAGCGGTGATACCAGTCAATGCTCCGCTTACATTGAAAGCGGTTATTTCAAAACCGAAGCCGAGTGTCAACAAACCATTGCCCAAAATTACAAACAATGTAGCGACGAATCAGACTACATTAAGTCCTCCTCCGGCGCTTACTACGCCTCTCTTCATGGTCGGGTTGAAGCTAATCAAAATGTTCGAGAAATTTGTGCTTGGAATCAAAACGAAGACAAGACTAAATGGTGGGATTTTGTTAACAATGTCAATCAAAATTGTACCGTTCAAAACGCCGACACCTGTTGGGAGGAAGAAGCCAAAAAAGCCGACTTAGATACCGGCAAAATTAGCGAATGTTTCAACAACGAGGCTATCGATTTAATTGAAAAAGAAGTGGCCCTCACCACCAAATATCAAGTCAGCGGCTCTCCCACTCTTTTGGTAAACGAAGAAAAATTCCCCCCCGAATCAGCTTACACTCAAGACGGTACCGGTAGCCTAAAACTCGGTAAAAAAACTTTTACTCAAGCCAACTACCGCACCCCCAATGTCATCAAAGAAGCCGTCTGTTCTGCTTTCAACAAAGCTCCTTCAGACTGTAAAGAGGTTTTACCCCAAATTGACGGTGCTCCTGCCCCCCAAGGCGGTTGCTGATTGACAAAAAAGAGTCCAGCCTCTAACCTTAATTTAAGTGAAACTACCATCAAAAAAACTCATTCCTGCCCTTTTTTTAGCTCTTGCCATCATTGCCACCCCTCTTGTTGTCAATCAACTTAACCGCACCAATCTCGACACCCGCAAAAAAGCCACAAACGAAGAAGATATCGATATTCTTGAATATATGATTCCGGATGAAAACAAACAGGGGATAGGTCGTTGTGAAGACAACGGACAAGGCGCCTGTAAAAATGACCGAGATTATTTAAGTTTTAGACAAAATAACAATAATTTAATTATCAACAAGTGGGGTAAACAACCAACGGTTTACGAACACTTTACCTGGGACGATAATTTTATTTATCTAAAGTATGACAGTTCCTGGGGAAACAGTGGTTGTGGTGGCGAAGGCACTTCTTACGCCATGAGTCAATCTTTCTGGGCCAAAAGAAAAATGAAAATAGGAGAATCCATTGAATCGGTCAACAATCTTCTCACCGCTTATAAAAATGATTGCACCATTTGTGATGGTCCCAGTCCATGGAAAAACAATCAAATTTTAGAAGCTTATTATCCCGAATATGATTTCGGCGGTGACATTGGTAAAAAAGAAGCAATTGTTATTCGGGGAGAATGGTCCAAAGGATCTTCCATTTACGAAAGATTCTATTACGCCAAAGGTTGGGGTTGGGTTAAATGGGAATACTACAGTAACAGCTCCCTACAAGAAAATTCCGCCAATTACAACAAAAACCGTGGTCCGGTTGACTTCATGCCACAACAAAAATGCCAGCTGGACACCAATGCTTGTAAAATAGACCAAATCACCAAAACAGGAGATAAATACTCCGTCAAAATTTCCGCTTATAATTTTAAAGCCACTCCGGATCAAGCCAGACTTTGGCTGGAAACACCCAATCGTACCCACCTGCCATTACCAGAAAACTTAGGACGTACTTATGCCGATAACACCTATTACCTAATTGATCAATTCCCCACCGATAATCAAACCCATCAAATAGAAGTTCCTTCACTCCCTTCAGGAGACTACTTATTTCACTGTGACATAAATAGTTCTCAAAACAAATGTACCGGCAATCCTTTTTGTAAACACGAAGGCGGACAGGAAGAATGCACCGGTTGGGTCAGCTGTTCCGACCAAGATCATCTTACTTTTACTGTTTCCGCTACCGCCACCCCCACTTCCATTTGGGTCGATCCTACTCCAACAAATACTCCACTACCAACAAACATTCCTCCTCGACCCACCGCCGTTCCCACTTCTAGCACTCAAACCACCGTCTGCCACGATCAGTACTTTAGTAAATGGCACTGTGATACCAGAGCTCCTGTCAAATTTCCTAATATTGAGGCCACTTGCAAACTTGACCCTAATTTAGGAAAAATAAATAGCAACAGTCCCGCCTCTGCCATCAATTTTTGGAAATGGTCTTACTGCGAAGAAGGCCAAATTATTACTCCCACCCCTCTTCCCGATAAACCTTGGACCTGTTCCGGTCAATACTGGGGTTATGCTCAATGTTATTGGCGAAACAATCATTATCTTCTTATTCGACAAGGTCAAGCTGATTGCCGTCTCAATCCCAACAAAGAAGTCAACTATGATAACCTTCTAGATCCCATCAACTATTGGAAATGGACATATTGTACCTCCCAATGAAACGTCTAAACTCGCATCAGCTTCGGGCCAGTAGGGTAGGGGAGTCAAAAAAATTACAAAGCCAAATTAAAAGAAAACCCTTAGTCTTAGTCTTAGACAATGTCCTTGATACCTACAACATCGGTTGTTTTTTTCGCCTGGCCGATGCCTTGGCCATCAAAAAACTTTATCTTTGCGGACCCACCGTCACTCCACCCAATATCAAAATTCATCGGGCCTCTATCGGTACCTGGAAATGGGTCCCTTGGCAACATTATTCTTCCACTCTCAACTGTCTTCAAAAACTTAAAAAACAAGGCTATCAACTGGTTGCCTGCGAACAAAGCAAAAACAGCCGAAATTATAAAAAAATTAAATACCAAAAACCCGTCGCTCTAGTTTTAGGCAGTGAGTCTCTGGGAATAGGGGATGATGTTCTAAAATTGTGCGACCTTATTGTCGAAATTCCTATGTACGGCATCAATCGTTCATTAAATGTTTTGGTCGCCGCCTCCGTTCTTAGCTATCAAATAGCAGACAGTATTTAGCCTGTTTTTCGGCCTTATTTTTACCCTCAAAACCGGCTTTATTTGCCATTAAATTTTGCCTATTGTAAGGTATTTTTTGCCTATTGTAAAGCTATTTTTACCTTGATAAAATGAATATATCCTCATTTATGGCAGATAATAAATATACTAGTGATCAAATCATTGTTTTAGAAGGTTTACAGCCGGTCAGAAAAAGACCGGCCATGTACATCGGTTCTACCGATATCCGCGGTCTTCATCACTGTCTAACCGAAATCATCGACAATTCTATCGACGAAGCTTTAGCTGGTTTTGCCAAAAATATTTGGGTTATCATCCACCCCGACAATTCCGCCACCATCGCCGACGATGGCCGGGGTATTCCCATCGACATTATGCCCAAATATAAAAAACCCGCCCTGGAAGTCATTATGACCACCCTTCATTCGGGTGGAAAATTTGAAGGTACCGCCTACAAAGTTTCCGGCGGACTTCACGGCGTCGGAGCCGCCTGTGTTTCCGCTCTTTCTTCAGATTTTCGGGTCGAAGTCAGACGGGGCGGAAAAATATATTATATGGATTTTTCCCAAGGACAGGTTAAAACCAAATTATGTCAAATTCCTCAAACCAAAGTTTCTTTGTTATCCAAAATTCTTCCCAAAAATGTCGACGGCACCACTACCACTTTCAAACCCGATTCAACCATTTTTACCGACACCCTGGAATTTTCCGCCAAAACCATTCTTAAATCTCTTAAAGACAGAGCCTATCTTACCAGTAAAATTTATTTTCACTTTTATGATGAACGCCATCATCGCCAAAAACACTACTACTTTGAAGGCGGTATTATCTCTCTTTTAACCGAACTAAACAAAAAAAGAGAAACTCTCCATCCTCCCATTTATCTTCATGGTGAGCAAGACGAAGTTGATGTCGAAATTGCTCTGCAATACAACGACACTTTTAAAGAAAATCTGGTTTCCTTTGTCAACATCATCAACACCAGCGAAGGCGGTACTCATTTAACCGGTTTTAAGATGGCCCTAACCCGTGTCATCAAAGACTATGCCACCAAAAAGGAAATGTTGAAAACCAAAAACGACAACATTACCGGAGATGATACCAGAGAAGGCTTAACTGCCATCCTTTCGGTCAAAATGTCCAGCAAAGACTTACAGTTTGAGGGCCAAACCAAAGCCAAACTGGGCAATTCAGAAGTCCAACCCCTTGTCGCCAAAATCGTTAGAGACAAATTGGCTACCTATTTTGAAGAAAATCCTGCCGTTGCCAAAATTGTTGTTGGTAAATCAGTTTTAGCCATTCAAATCCGCAAGGCCGCCAGAGCCGCCAAAGACGCCATCATGAGAAAAGGTGCTTTCGACTCTTTGGGTCTCCCGGGAAAGCTGGCCGATTGTCAATCTCGTGTTCCCGCAGAATCCGAACTCTTTATTGTGGAAGGAGATTCAGCCGGTGGCTGTTTTTCCGGTAATACCAAAATTGCCCTTCTTGATGGTCGCAACCTAAACATAAAACAATTAATTACAGAAGACAAAAAAGACAAAAAAAATTATTGCTACTCCATCAACAACCGTGGAAATATTTGTATCTCTCCCATCAAAAACCCCCGTCTTACTAAAAAAAATGCTCAAGTTATCAAAATAACTCTCGACAACCAAGAAGAAATTATTTGCACTCCCAATCACAAATTCATGACCCGAAACGGTCACTATAAACAAGCCATCAAACTTACCCCCAACGATTCTCTCATGCCTCTAAAAAGACAAATTTCCCGTCTCGGCAAAAAAATTACTATAAAAGGTTACGAAATGGTCTTCGACCCCAATCAGTATCGTTGGCTTTTTACTCATGTTCTTGCTGACGATTACAACCTCAAAAACAAAAAATATTTGATAAAAAGTGGTAGTCATCGCCATCACAAAGACTTCAATAAACTCAACAATAACCCAAACAATCTGGAAAGACTAACAAAACAAAAACACCTAATCCTTCATAGAAACATTCTAAAACACACTCTCCATCGACCAGATGTAAAAATCAAAACAGCCCAAATTCATCAAACAAAAGAGTACAAAGAAAAAATTAGTCGAATAATGAACAGTCCTAAAATGAAAAAGTTTCTCAGTCAAAAAGCTAAAAAACAATGGCAAGATCCACAATACAAAAAATATATGCTCCAAAAGTTTTTAGATTTTTACTCTAGCAATAAAGAATATCGAAAGAAAAATAACCAATTATTAGACAAAAATCAAAAACAATACTGGAGTTCAGAAATAAACAAACATAAACAATCACTCAAAATCAAAAAATATTTCAATGACAATCCCCAAGCAAAAAACTTGCTTCAAACAATTGCTCTCAAACAATGGAAAAATCTTAAACTTCGTCAGTGGCGAAGTCAAAAAACACAAGACCAATGGACAAAAGAATTTAGAATCAAAAGAAAAAATTCATACAACCAAGTTTATCTAAATACCAGCCTAAAACTTTTATATAATCTTTATCAAAAAACAAAAATAATAAGTCAAACTAAATACGAAAAACAAAGACTGAGGCTAAAAAACAAAAACTTACTTCGCTATTCAACCTTAAAAGAAAAATTTTTTGACAACGACAATCTGTCACTTTATCAGGCGGTTAAGTTTTACAATCATCGTATCAAAAAAATAAGCTATTTGACCAAAAAAATCGATGTCTATGATTTTGAAGTTCCCAAATACCACAACTTTGCTCTAACTTCAGGAGTCTTTGTTCACAACAGTGCCAAGCAAGGTCGGGATCGCAAATTTCAAGCTATTTTGCCTCTTTGGGGTAAAGCCATCAATACTGAAAACATGCGCTTGGACAAAATCATCAATTCCGTCAAATTGAAAGATTTGATTATCGCTCTGGGTATGGGTATTGGAGAAACCATTAGTCCCGAAAAACTCCGCTATCACCGTATTATTCTAATGTCCGATGCTGATGTCGATGGTGCCCATATTTCCACCCTGCTTTTAACCTTCCTCTTCCGCCACCTGCCTTATGCCATCGAAAATGGTCACGTCTATCTTTCCATGCCCCCTCTTTATCTAATAAAACAGGGCAAAAACAAAAAATATGTTTACACCGAAGAAGAAAAAGAAGACTACCTAAAAAGTATCGATACCAGCAAAAAATACGATTTACAACGTTATAAAGGTTTGGGAGAAATGAATCCTCAACAACTTTGGGACACCACTATGAATCCGGAAACTCGTATCCTCAAAAAAATTACCATCCAAGATGCTCAAAAAGCCGATGAAACTTTTTCTACTTTAATGAGCAAAGACGTTCCTCCCCGAAAAAAATTTATTCAAACCCACGCCCATCTGGCTATTTTAGATATTTAAACTATCATGATTGACGACAACATAGAAAAAACAAAATACGGTCGAATTCTTCCTACTGACATCGTCAACGAAATGGAAAAATCTTATCTTGACTATGCCATGAGCGTTATTGTTGCCAGAGCCCTACCCGACGTTAGAGACGGACTAAAACCGGTTC
>JAHIEZ010000025.1 GCA_018901355.1 Patescibacteria group bacterium
CGCTTTTTCCAAAACCTTGGTCAACGGTTTACTTTTAGTTCTTTTTGCCTATCTTTTCACCCTACCTTTTATTCTCAATTTTGAGCCCATGACCGAAGGTCTGCGTCTTTCCGATGCCCACTCCCGTTTTTACCAACTTTTTATTCTTTATGGTGGTTTCTGGCTGATTTGTTTTCCTTGGCTTTTTCTGGTTCCTCTCAAAAAAAAGTCCGTCTCTGATATTTTTGTTGCTTCTCTTATTGTCACCGCCACCATCCTTATTATTATTCCGGAAGTAGTCTACCTTAAAGACATTTATATCTATGAACATCGTCGCGCCAATACCATGTTCAAACTAGTTTATCAGGCCTTCATTCTTTATGCTCTTTCCTCCGGTTATTGTCTTTTTCGTCTTTCTTCTTTCTTAAAAAAACTCGCCCGTCTTGTTTACAAATTTATTTTCTTTCTGGTTTTTGTTGTTCATCTTATTTATCCCTATTTTGCTGTTCGTTCCTATTATGGTCTCAAAGACTATCAGGGTCTTTGGGGTTTGGGTTTTTTAGAAACCGCTTCTCCCGATAATTTTGCCGCCATCAATTGGATTAATCAAAATATTAAAGATCAACCGGTTATGCTCGAGGCAGTGGGGGATAGTTATACTCTTTTCAATCAGGTTAGCGCCGCTACCGGCTTACCTACCGTTGAGGGCTGGATTGTTCACGAATGGCTTTGGCGCGGGGGCTATGATCAGCCGGCCGCCAGACAGCAAGACGTGTCCGAAATTTATCAAAGTTCCGATTTAACCAAAGTTCGTAGTCTTTTGCAAAAATATGCTGTCGATTATATTTTTGTCGGTAGTCTTGAAGTAGAAAAATATCCAGACCTAAACGAAGATAATTTTGTCAAATTAGGTTTCCCCCTCGTCGCCTCCTTCGGCAAGACCCATATCTACAAAATCCCCAAGTAAAACCCACTCCGGAAGTGGGTTTGTCTCATTTTCCGTCTTTCTTTTCTGTTATAGTAAAAAAGCATGACTGACCTTCTTTCCTCTCTAAATCCGGATCAAAAAAAAGCCGTTACTCATCAGGGTTCACCTCTTTTGGTTTTGGCCGGGGCCGGTTCCGGTAAAACTAGAGTTTTAACCCATCGGGCCGCTTATTTTATTGAGCAAGGTCTAGCCACTCCCGATCAAATTCTCCTCCTCACTTTTACCAACAAAGCCGCCACCGAAATGAAGCAACGTCTAGCCAAGCTTTTGTCTTCTTCTTTTTCTCAGTCCAATCTTTTTGCCGGTACCTTTCACTCTTTTTGTTGTCGTGTTTTAAGAATAGACGGTCACCATATCGACATTCCCCACAATTTTGTTATCTACGATACCTCCGACCAAGAGATGTTAATCAAGTCAATCTTGCTTGACATCAGACTGGACAAAAAAGAATTCAAACCCGCTTCTTTACTTTATTTTATCGAAGCCGCCAAAAATAATTTTCAGGAGCCCTCCGATCCATCTTTAGATTCTTCCGGTTTTTGGAAAAGTCAGGCCCTAAAGGTTTATCGCACTTATCAAAAACGTCTCCACCAATTTCACGCTCTAGATTTCAATGATTTGCTTTTTGAAACCTTAAATCTATTTACCCGTCATCCTCAAATCTTAAAAAAATATCAACAAAAATATCCCTATGTTCTGGTTGACGAATATCAGGATACCAATCGCACTCAATATTTGCTGACCAAATCTTTAGCTCAAAAAAACCAACAAATCACCGCCGTCGGCGATGCCTCTCAGGCCATTTATGGTTGGCGGGGTGCCGATTACACCAACCTTACCAATTTTACTGCCGACTTTAAAAACACCACCATTATCAACTTAGAGCAAAATTATCGTTCCACTCAAATTATTCTTTCCGCCGCCAATTCCATTATCAAAAAAAATTCTTCTCATCCGATTTTAAAATTGTTTACCACCAAAAAATCCACTGACAAAATCCAAATCCATGAGGCCGAATCAGAAATTTCAGAAGCCGATTTTGTGGCCGAAAAAATAGACTTTTTCCGTCA
>JAHIEZ010000026.1 GCA_018901355.1 Patescibacteria group bacterium
AGAAAGAGTTTGATTTTTCTTCTGGGATTACAGTGGTCATTGGGCCAAACGCTTCAGGTAAAACCAATCTTTTAGAAGCGATTCATCTCTTAGCCACAGGTCGGTCTTTGCGAGCGCAAATAGAAGCGGAGATGATTAGTTATGGAGAGGAATTGGCCAGGGTAGAGGGGATGGTAAAAAATCAGGAGGGAGAAAAAGATGAATTGACGATTGTTTTGACAGTCGGTGAGGTAGCCGGTGAAAAAGTGGCTAAAAAGCGTTATCTTATCAATGGCGTTGCAAAAAGAATGATTGATTTTGTTGGTAACCTTCGCTCCGTTTATTTTGGTCCAGAGGATTTGAACATTATTTTTGATAGCCCTTCTCAACGCCGGGATTATTTGAATTCAATTTTGGAGCCAGTGGACCGGGAATATCGTCGCGCTAGTCTTTCTTACCAAAAGGGTTTACGTCAAAGAAACAAGCTTTTAGAACAGATTAGAGACGAGGGCCGACCTCACTCAATTCTATTTTTTTGGAATAAATTACTGTTAGAAAATGGTGAGATAATTACAAGAAAAAGGGAGGAATTGATTACTTTTATTAACCAGCAACCCCAGCGTTTTTTTAGGATTCAAATCCATTATGATAAAAGTATTATTTCACCGCAGCGTTTAAAAAATTACACTGATGCCGAAATTGCCGCGGGGATGACATTAGTAGGCCCCCATCGAGACGATTTTCAGTTGCAAGCAGCAGAGGACAAAGAGACAAAGAGAAATTTGCATAGATTTGGTTCGCGCGGCGAACAGCGAATGGCGGTTTTTAGTTTGAAATTAGCCGAATTTGAATTTGTGATTCAAAAAACAGAAGAAAGGCCAGTCTTGCTTTTAGATGACATTTTTTCCGAACTCGATCAAGAACATCGAAAAAGACTTTTGGTAATCATTCCTAAACAGCAGACCATTATCACCACCACCGATATTCATTTGATTGAACCAGAGTATCGGCAAAAGCTAGAAATTATTAGACTGAGATAGTATTCTTTAATTATGGAAGAATTTTGCGCCGAAGATTTGAAGGCACTTTATAAGCCAGCTACCGATTCAACCAAAGAGGACAACGGGAAAGTGACGATTATTGGTGGTTCCGGTCTTTTCCATGGTGCACCACTTTTAGCTCTCAAAACCGCTTCTCGGATTGTTGATATGGTCTTTTTTACTTCACCTGAGCCTTCAGTGGGCAAAGTCGTCGAGAAAATGAAGAGTCAATTAGGCTCCTTCATTTGGGTGCCATGGTCCGACAAAGAAGAGTATATCCAAAAATCAGACGCTATTTTAATCGGTCCTGGTTTAATGCGTTACCACAGTGAGAAAAATCATCAGTGTAAGAATCACCGCATTTGTGACCAAATTGGTGAGAAAACTAAGCAACTTACTCATCAACTTTTGCAGAAATTTCCCCAAAAGCAATGGGTAATTGACGCGGGTAGTTTGCAGGTAATGGAGGCACAGTTTATCCCTAAAAACGCGATTTTAACGCCTAATAAAAAAGAATTTAAAATGCTTTTTGGCCGCCAGCCGACTAAGGGAGCGGCAACAGAGTTGGCTAAAAAATATCAGTGCATTATTGTTTTAAAAGGAGTTGAAATGATTGTTTGCTCGCCAAAAAAATGTGTTGTGGTTAAGGGTGGCAATGCTGGCTTGACCAAAGGCGGCACAGGCGATGTTTTAGCTGGACTTGCTACCGCCCTCGTTGCCAAAAATCCACCCCTTTTAGCTGCCTGTGCTGCTTCATATATTGTCAAAAAAGCCGCTGATGAACTTTACAAGAAAGTCGGCTTTACCTACAACGCCGATGATTTGGCCGAAAAAGTACCGGAAGTTTTGGGAGAATATTTTCGTTGATAACTGCCCTTGACAATGTACGAAAGTAGTGTACAATTGAAATTAACATGGATACAATAACAACAACCACTCTCAGGAACAATCTTGCCGATGCTATTGACGAAGTGACTAAAAAAAATTACTTACTGGTGGCAAAAAGAGGTAAAATTACTTCTGCCCTAGTGAACATTGATCTTTTTGAAGATTTAGTCGCTTTAAGCAATAAAAAATATCTTGCCAGTATTAAAAGAGCCAGGGAGGAATATAAAAAAGGCGATATTTTTACTCATCAACAGGTTTTTGGCGAAGCTTGATGGCTTACAAGCTCTTTTATACAAAAAGTGCTTTTAGGAATATTCAGAAGTTAGACCCGGTTGTTAGAAAGAAAATAAAGAAAAAAATTGAGGCTTATTCAAAAAAGCCTCTTTTTTATGCCAGAAAACTTATCAAGCCAGTAATTGGTACTTATCGATGGAGAGTAGGCAATTACCGAGTAGTTTTTGATATTGATAAGAAAAATATTGTTATCTTGAGAATCGGCCACAGAAGAGAGATTTACCGTTGACCTAGCCGAAAAAATCCCGGAAGTTTTGGGAGAATATTTTCGCTAAGATTCCTTCTCTTCTAATTTTTTCGCCAGTTTGCTGAGTTGTATGGTGACGAAGACGGCCAGTGGTTCCATCTTGATTTTTCCGCAAATTATGCGAGAATAGATTTAGTGTACCAGCCAAAGTTTACTATAACCAACGATATTTTGGCAAATATTGGTTTGATTGAGGCGGCGCGGGAAGTGGTTAAAAACGCGCCTCTAATTCCAGTTTATGAAGCACGATTTGTAAAAGACGCCCTTTTGCGAACGGTTCACCATGCTACCCATCTTGAGGGCAATGATCTTTCCTTGGCTGAGGCCAAAAGGGTGATTGAGGGTGAGAATATTTTGGCAGGCAAAAGGGAAGTTCAGGAAGTAATAAACTATAGAAATGTTTTGAAATACATCGATAGCTTAGAAAGGGAACTTAAAGAAAATTGGCGTTACCATGAAACCATTCTTAAAAAAATTAACAGCACTGTTTGTGAAAGAGTTGTTTCTGAAGACCAAGCGGGGAAATACCGTCAAGCCCAAGTGGTGCTTAAGAATGAGGAGACAGACGAAGTGGTTTTTCGGCCACCGGCTGCGGTTGAAGTCCCTTATTTAATCGAAGACTTCTTTGATTGGCTTAATTCAATCGAAGGGAAGAAGCTCCATCCAGTTTTAAGAGCGGCTATCAGCCATTATTATTTAGTAGCGGTGCACTCTTTTGTTGAAGGTAATGGTCGGACTGCCAGAGCTTTTGCCACCTTGGTGCTTTTTGCCGAGGGATATGATATCAAAAAATTCTTCTCGCTTGAGGAGTATTTTGATAAAGACACCGAGCGCTATTACCAAGCTTTGACCAAGGCTGACAGTCAAAACCAAAGTTTAGCCAAACGGGATTTGACTTTTTGGCTTGAATATTTCAGTCAAGCAACAGCGGTGGAACTAACAAGAATTAAAGAACAGGTTAAAAGATTATCTTTAGATGTTAAAATAAAGAGCAGAGTAGGCTATCAAATTCCCTTAAATGAGCGCCAAATTAAATTGGTTGAATATCTAGAGGAAAACGGTTCGATTACCACG
>JAHIEZ010000027.1 GCA_018901355.1 Patescibacteria group bacterium
CCGTCTCCTTTTTCCAGTTTCAAAAACCATTCTCTGGCCTCTTCGTCTAATTTTTCATCTTTTTCTGCTTCTTGGTGAAACTTGACATACAGTTTTTCCAAATCTTCTATTTTTAAATCCTCTATTTTTCGGTCATTCGCCCAGTGTTTTATGGCCACAATCATTTTGCCAAACTGTGTTCCCCAGTCGCCCAAATGATTATCGCCGATACAATTCCAGCCTAAGATTTTATAAATATTATAAATCGCCTGGCCGATATTGGTTGATCGCAGGTGACCGATACCAAAGGGTTTGGCAATATTGGGAGCTGAGTAGTCGATTATCATCGTTTTTTGTTTACCCTTTTCGTGACCCCATTCTGCCAACTTTTTTCTAAATTCCGTTTCATAATTATTCTTTTCTGCCTCTTCCACCAAAACTTCTTTTTTAAGATAAAAATTAATAAATCCGGCCCCGGCCACTTCTATCTTTTCTATTCCCTCCGGTAAATTTTCGCTTTCGATTATTTTTTCCGCCAACTCCCTCGGTTTAGTTTTTTCTTTTTTTGCCAAAATCAAGGCAATATTACTACTCCAGTCTCCAAAGCAAAAATCCACCGGTCGCCCCAACTCTACCTCTTCCGCTTTTATCTCTATACCCAGTTCTTTTATTTTTCCCACCAACCACTCTCTTATTTCATTCATTTCCAATTATATCAGGCAAAAACCTATTTCTTTCTTATGCTAATATCAGTCATGTCAGATTTTGATCTTTCCGTTTTCAAAAAATATGACATTCGTGGTCTTTCTCCCCAAACCATCAATCCCGATTTTGCTTTCCGTCTCGGTCTATCCTTTTCTACTTTTCTTGCCACCAAAAACATTTCTTCTCCTACTGTTGTCGTTTCCCGCGATGCCAGATTATCTTCCCCCTCCCTTAGTCTAGAGCTTATTCGTGGTCTTCGTCGGCAGGGGATTAATGTCGTTGACATCGGTCAAGCCTCCACCCCCACTTTTTATTTTGCCGTTGCTTTTTATGATTATGACGGCGGTATTCAGGTTACTGCTTCTCACAACCCCAAAGGCTACAATGGTTTCAAGTTAGTTTTATCCCGCTCCCGTCCTCTTAGCCAAGAAACCGGCCTTGAAGATATCAAAAATATCTTTGTCAAAAATACTTTTACTTCCGCTGATTCTCCCGGTCAGCTCTTACCTGCTCCCGATGTTCTTCACGATTTAATTGTCAGTCAAGCCAAGGAGTGGGACATTTTGCCTGCCAAATTAAAAAAATTCAAAATTGTTATCGATCCGGCCAATAGTATGAATATTCTTGATAGTACCGCTTTTTTTAAATTCCTTCCCGCAGAGATCTTCCCCATCAACTTCACCCTGGATGGTAATTTCCCTGCCCACGAAGCCGATCCCCTCAAACCGGAAAACTTGGTTCAACTTCAAAGCCAAGTTATCAAACAAAAAGCCGATTTTGGCATCGCCTCTGACGGTGACGGCGATCGTATTTTTTTTGTTGATGAAAAAGGCGTCCTGATTCCTCAGGCCATTCTTCGCGGACTTATCGCCCAAATTGTCTTAAAAAAATATCCTGAAAGTCCTGTATGTTACGATATTTGTCCCGGTCGCATTACTGCCGATTTAATTAAACAAGTCGGCGGTCGGGCTATTGTCACCCCCGTCGGCCACTCTCTTATCAAACAAATCATGATTAAAAACGATTCTTATTTCTCCGGAGAATCCTCCGGTCATTTTTCTTTTAAATTTTCTTATGGTTACTTTGAAGCCCCTCTGGTTTTTATTGCCTTACTTTTAAAATATTTAGGGGAACAAAATAAACCCTTATCAGCCCTGATCGACCCTCTCCGCATTTATTTTCACTCCGGCGAAATCAACTCAGAAGTCACCAATCCTCAGGCAAAAATTGACGAGATTAAACAAAAGTTTTCTTCTCTCCCTCACGCCGAGATTAATTTATTGGATGGCCTGACCGTTACTTTCCCTGATTATTGGTTCAATCTTCGCTCTTCCAATACCGAGCCCAAACTCCGACTCAATCTTGAGGCCAAAACCCAAGACATTATGGAACAAAACCGTGACCGACTTTTAACTCTTATTCGGTCTTAATTTTTCAGATAACTTTAATTTCTTCTGTAGTCTTCCCTCAATTGAGCTAAAATGGTTTTACCTTTCAAGATCGTCATTCCCTCAGTTAAGAACTTCAAATCTCCTTCTGGCAACTCGTCAATTCTTTCCTCAAATTTACCCGCAGTCATCTCTCCCCGTACCACCATCCCTATTTGTCCTCTAAGTTCATTTATTAAATCAATTCGGTGGCTACTTCCTTCCGTCAGTTCCTCAACTGGTACTCTACCTACCAAAAAACATTCTTCTACAAAATTCAACTTCAAACATTATACCACCAAAACATTGTTTTTTTATTTTTTTCCTCATAAGATAAACATATGAACTATTACCATTCCAACATTGAAAGCCTTATTCTTGCCAATACTAATTTTCGCCAAGTCCTCTACACCGGCTACCACGCCCAACTTGTTCTCATGAGCCTACGGCCGGGCGAAGAAATTGGTGCCGAAGTCCACGACAGCATTGATCAGTTTTTTCGCCTCGAGCAGGGTAGTGCTAAGTTTGTTATTGACGGTGACGAATTCGAAGCCAAAGCTGATGAAGTGGTTATTGTTCCCGCCGGAGCCAACCACAACGTTATTGCCACCGGCACAGAAGATTTAAA
>JAHIEZ010000106.1 GCA_018901355.1 Patescibacteria group bacterium
CGCATTCCTGTTTTTCTGAAGAAGGTCTCGCTGATTACCAAGTGGAAGGCGCAAAACTGCTTGTTCCGTTGACATCCTCTCGTATTTTCCCTATTCTCAGCCCATTGGACCGATAAATCACAATGGTAACGCTATGCGCGTAATAAAATCCTCATCAAGAGCTCTTTTTCCAATAAGCTTCGTTAATTGTGACGTCTGTCACAGACTATTCCCCTTTTCCTGAGTATATCCCAGGTCCCGGTAATTCTGGCTACCGCCAAGTCCGGGGGAGACGCCGTCGCGAAGGGCTTGGAGGTCGGCGCTAATGGATATCTGACCAAGCCTTTTGAAATTCGTGAACTAAAAGCCAGAGTTTCAGCGCAACTTCGGATGCGGCGTCTGGAGAGGAACTTTGGTGAACGGGAGAGCCGTTCACCAATGGTCAGCAGTCGAGGTAAAAATATGGAAAATCCCAGTCAGATTCTTGTCATTGAAGACGATATCATGAACAGCCTTTTGCTTACTACGATTCTCACCCGGCTGGGATACACGGTAGAAACCGCCTTTGACGGGATCACCGGTTTGGAGAAGGCCGAATCCTCTCCTCCGGACCTGATATTACTCGACCTCCAGCTACCAAGAATGCACGGGTACGAAGTCGCCCGCCGCCTGAAACAGGCGGATAAAACGAAAATTATTCCGATCGTTGTGGTCTCTTCCTTTGCCGATGTCGAGAACCGGGTCAAGGCCTTAGAAGCGGGAGCGGATGATTTTTTATCAAAGCCGATCGATCAGGTTGAGCTTCGGGCGAGGGTTCAGTCCCTTCTAAAGGTCAAGATGTTCAACGATCACATGGTCAACTACCAGAAAATCATCGAGGCCGAAGTTGACAAAAGGATGCGGCAACTGATTCAGTGTAGCGGTGATGTTTGAAATAATATCGCGCCATCGGAAACCAGGTGATGCACAGAGAAAACAAACATCGCCCTGTGTATCGGAAGAAACGGCCTACTCGACTCGACAGCTAAGGATACCACAATGAAGATAATCATGACATGCGCATTGATCATAGGGAGCCTATCGTCGTGCATCCTTGAGGGTCACGGGAGCCAGGTTTCCGATAATACCGATCGCCTGATTCAGGTTGGCGACATCAAGATAAACTATCGCATCTACGGTAACGGGTATCCCTTGGTGATGGTCATGGGCTATGGGAATACGATGAAGCTGTGGGAATCGATGTTGATCCGTTCACTATCCTCTTCTTTCAAGCTGATCGTTTTTGACAATAGAGGCATGGGGAATACCGAAGTGGGTCAGCGTCCATTCACCATCGAACAGTTCGCTGATGACACAACCGGCCTGATGGACGCATTAGACATACAACAGGCCCACGTGTTGGGCTGGTCCATGGGTGCGCTGATAGCAGAGGAGATCGCATTACGGCATCCTGCTAAGGTGAACAAGCTGATTCTTTACGCCGCCCATTGCAACGCCGATCTGTTTCCGCCAGCACCCGAGGTCATCAGCAAGTTGACAGACATGTCGGGCACCCCGAAAGAAAAAGGGATGAGATTTATCAGTACACTTTTTCCTCCCGATTGGCTCCGAAGCAACCAGGATCGCATAAAAGAAATCTTTTACCGCCCCCTGGGAAACATCCCTCCCGAGACCATGAACAAACAGTCCATGGCCATTGGCAACTGGAAAGGGTGCTGTGACCGTTTGGGCGAAATCAACAAACCCACATTGGTCATCACCGGAGCCGACGACGTCCTTGTCCCGCCTCAGAATGCGCGTTACCTGGCAGGCAAAGTCCCTAACGCTCAGTTGGTAGTGTATGAACAAGGCGGTCATGGTCTGATGTTCCAATACCCGGAAAAGTTCTGCGAGAAGGTATTCGATTTTCTCAGATGATAGTTCGCCTGCGTTATGGGGGCGAATCTTAAGTGCATGCAGATGGAGCGAATCGGGTAACCGGGGGTTTTCTCTCCCAAGCACCACGCCAAGCGGAATGCGGGTCCGCACAGGCAGGTATTTTCTCTCAGGACAGCTTCCTGTAAGTCACATCCAAGCATTTCGAATAAGCGTCAATCCGAAGTTGTTAAACGGAAGAATATGAAAACATTCACCGGATTGAAAACAATTTTGGATTGACGCTTATTCGAAAGGGGATATGGACGGCATACAGGCTGCCGAACAGATCAACGCGCTCTTCAAGATACCCGTAGTTTACATTACAGCCTATGACGACGAAGATATTTTGCAGCGGGCCAAAATAACCACGCCTTATGGATACATCACCAAACCCTTTAACGACAAGGAACTGCATATCACCATCGAAATGGCCCTGTATAAAAGTCAGATGGAAGCCAAAATAAGAATGACAGAACAACGGCTGGCCGCTGTTCTCAGAAGTGTGGGTGATGGGGTGATTGCCTCGGACAAAGAAGGGCGGGTCACCTTCATGAACCCAACGGCAGAAAAGCTGACGGGATGGAAGCAGGAAGAGGCTTTTGGGAAAAAGTTGACGGATGTTCTCAATATTAAAGAGGAAAACCTGGAGGATTTGGAAAGACATCTGGTGGAGAAGGTCATTACCGAAGGGCTGATCATCAATCTCATAGAAGACCGCATGCTGGTTGCCAAAGACGGCACCGAGACGCCCATTTCCGACAGTGCGGCGCCCATCCGAGATGACGATGGAGAGACGCCCGGCACGGTGCTCGTTTTCAGAGATATCAGCGATCGTAAGCGGATGGAGGAGGAACTACAACACGGCATCGACCGGTTGCGGAAGGCACTGGGGGCAACGGTTCAGTCGATGGCGTCGGTAGTTGAAACCAGAGACCCTTACACCGCGGGCCATCAGCGGCGTGTGGCCGATCTTGGCCGTGCCATTGCAACTGAGATGGGTCTCACGGCTGAACAAATTGACGGCATCCGTACTGCAAGCACAATTCATGATATCGGCAAGATCTCGGTCCCCGCGGAAATTCTAAGCAAACCCACAAAATTATCGGGGATTGAATTCAGCCTTATTAAAGTGCATTGTCAGTCCGGATATGACATCTTGAAAGAGATCGATTTCCCCTGGCCGGTTGCACGGATGGTGCTGGAGCATCACGAGAGGATGAATGGTTCCGGATATCCGCATGGGCTATCCGGAGACAAGCTGCTGATCGAATCCCGGATCATTGCCGTGGCCGATGTAGTAGAGGCTATGGCTTCTCACCGCCCCTACCGACCTGGGTTGGGGATTGATGTCGCCCTGACGGAGATCGAGCAGAATAGCGGAACGCTTTACGACGATACCGTGGTGCATTCCTGCTTGAGGTTGTTTCGGGAAAAAGGTTTTCACTTTGCAGGGGCGTGATTACAAACGGTAAGCCTTGCTTCAATTCCAAATCGAAAACCGAGGACTCGTAGGGTATGTAACGCGCTCTTGCAGCTCTCCGCAAACAATTTGTTGGACAGATGAGAATTTAACCAACGCGCGACGTTTAGGTTCACTGCTTCCCCGGCATCAACAACGGGATGGATTGGTTTTCGGGGTACTTTCCGGTCACCGTCGCGTAGAAGGCGCGAATATATTCCATGTCGGCCTCGATATCGCCGGTCGGATTGAAAACGGGGCCTATACCCCCGGCTTTGCGCAGGTAATCCAGAAAAGCAAGCACGATCGGGATATTGGCGTCCCGGGCGATATGATAGAATCCGCTTTTCCAGTACGTGACCTTCTTCCGGGTTCCCTCGGGGGCCAGAACCATGGCGAGACTTGCCCGTTCCTTGAACACCTGGACCATCTGCGCTACAACATCGCTCGACTTGGACCGATAGATTGGAATGCCGCCGAGCCACTGGAAGAATCCGTGAAAGGGCCACCGGAAGAGGCGGTCCTTTCCGAGCCAGTAACCTCTGAGCTTCAGAGCAAAGGCAATAGCCAGCCCGATGGGCAAATCCCAGTTGGAGGTGTGCGGCGCCAAGATCATGACGTACTTAGGGATGTCGGGTAAACTCCCCTCCTTGCACCACCCGATCATCTTTAGAAAGAGGATTGCCAGCAAGCGAAAGATGTTCCTTAAGACGGGAACGTCGAATATCGTGTATTGCATTGGATCTGTGGCCAGTTTAGCCGTCACTGATCGAGTCATAAAAAGTAAATATTCAATGTCTTTGGCCGGGAGCGCATCCCGCAAGCCCCGCCCTGTGGGCGGGGAGCTTCACTTCACGAATTGGTTCATAATCAGTATATAAGACCCTTTTCTTTCCGACTGCTGCCACCCGTGGCGACAGCCCCATTCAAGCGTTCAGAGAACATCCGGATTGAGCACATGTTCCGGAACCTTGCCCTCAAAGAAGGCAATCACCTTCTCCACCGTATCCATCGCCATGGCGTAAGACGCCTCCCGGCTCAGCCCGGCGCTGTGGGGAGTGGAAACCACATTCTC
>JAHIEZ010000028.1 GCA_018901355.1 Patescibacteria group bacterium
ATCTGGATTACCATCAAACTCAAACCCACTACATCAAAAGCAAAGCTCTTCTTTTCTCTCAATCAACCTATTCTGTCTTAAACAAAGACGACCCCTCCTATAAAATCATAAAAAAAACCATTTCCTGCCCCACCCTTGATTACAGTGTAAAAACCAAATCTCCTCTTCACGCCAAAAATATAAAACTGGACCGTAAAAAACTACAATTTAGGGTCGGTCAAACTCTTTTCCAAACTGACAGTAATTATTACTATCAGGTTTACAATATTCTCTCCGCTTTTGCTGTCACCAAAAAACTAAATTTAGACGAAAAATTTATTCTAAAAACCATCAAAAAATTTCCCTTAACTAAGGGTCGAAGAGAAAAAATGCCAAACAATCTTGGCTTTTTAACTATTATCGATTTTGCTCATACACCCGCCGCTCTGGAAAAAACCTTGATTTCTCTTAAAAAAACTACTCCCGGCCGTCTTATTGTTATCTTCGGAGCTACCGGTGGTCGTGACCAAACCAAACGCCCTCAAATGGGTTCGATTGTTTCCCGCTTGGCCAACATTGCCCTTATCACCGCTGACGATACCAGAAACGAATCAGTTGAAGACATCAATCGTCAAATTATTTCCGGTATCAATCAAAAAAACAGTCGGACTTTCCCCATAAAAGAAAAAATCAATCTCTCTCAGGTAAAACAAATTCGTCATTTTAGCCAAAAACAGTTTGTTTATCTTAATATTCCTCATCGACAAGACGCCTTCAATATTGCCATAAAATTAGCCTCGCCCCAAGATACCGTCATTGCCTGTGGCAAGGGCCACGAAACCACCATTCTTCACGGAAAAACCGATTATCCCTGGTCTGAAACAGAAGCTTTTAGAACCGCTTTAAACTTAAAATGAAACAATTCAATCTTCAAAACAAAAATTCTCCTGAAATAAACTATCAAAATGGTTTGCTCCCCCAAAGAAATCAAAAAAATCTTTATTATCGCCAAACCAGTTGCCGTTCTAATCTAAAAAATTTTCTTCTTAACTCCGAAAACCGCCGTATTCTCAAAAAAACTCAATCATATTCTTATACTCGTCTCCCCCTGTCTAAGTTGAAATACGATCTTGTTTTACAAAAAAAATTATCTCTCTGGGTCAAGGATTTGGCTTGGAATTTTCCCACCAGTTCCATCAAAAATGTTTTTACCCACCACCTTTTCAATGTTGTCTATGTCTGGAAGAATAAGCAAAAAAAAATTATTGCCTACAGTCTTTGCTATTTTTCTCCTCAAATTTCTCACATCGCTTATGTTTTTTATCACCCCGAGCTTAGTCACAGCAATCTTCCTATTCGCCTAACCCTTCAAGCCATCATTGATGGCCAAAAACTGGGCTTAAAATTTTGTTATCTGGGTAGATTCTCTCCGGATACCGGTTATTACAAACGAAACATGCCCGGTTTTGAAATTTACGATTACAAAAAAAACATTTGGATTCCTTATAAAAAATAAACTCATGCATATTCATATCTTAGGCATCGCCGGAACCATGACCACCCCCTTGGCCTGTTTTCTCCAATCCCAAGGACACCAGGTCACTGGCTCTGACCAAAAAAAAATTTATCCCCCCATCAGCCCTCTTCTCAAAAAATCAAAAATAAAAATCAATCAAACCCCCATCTCTCCCCGTCTCGATCTTCTCATTGTTGGTTCTTCTTATCAATCTTTTACTCAGACTAAAAAAGAATTTCTTCAAGCTAAAAAACTTCATCTGCCCTATATTTCTGCTACCAAATACATCGCCCAAAACGTAGCTCAAAAAAAATCTATTTTAGTTGCCGGCACCTACGGTAAATCCACCATCACCGCCCTTATCATCTGGATTCTAAAAAAAGCCAAATTAAATCCTTCCTATATGCTCGGCGCTCAAGCCATCAATCACTTCCCCTCTTTTTTTATTTCTTCTTCTCCTTGGTCAGTTATTGAAGCAGACGAATCCATCAACGGTCTGGATAAAAAAGCCAAATTTCTCTATTATCCCCTTAAATATCTTGTTCTCACCTCCGCCGACTGGGAACACAAAGACTCTTATTCCACTGCTTCTAAAAATCTTCTGGCTTTCAAAAAATTAATCAAAAAAATCCCCCCAAACGGCCTTTTAGTTTACAATTCTCAAGATAAAAACTTAAAAAAAATTATAAATCTTTGCCGGGCTCCTGTTATTGCTTATCAGTCCAAGTCCGATCTGCCTTGTCAACTTTTGGGAGATTACAATCAGGCCAACATCTCCGCTGCTGTCACTCTTTGTCAACAATTAAACATTGACCCAAAAATCATAAAAAATGCCGTTGGCAGTTTCCTTGGCTTAAAAAGACGCTTGGAAATTATCAAAAAAACCAAATCTGATATCGTTGTCATCGATGACTTTGCTCAATCCGCCACCAGAATCAAAAAAGCCCTTGAGTCTGTCAAAAAAAGTTTTCCCCGACATTCCATTAAAGTTTTCTTGGAACCCCACGCTTCTTTTTTTCAAGACAAAAAAGGTCTAAACCACTTGGGTCAAGCTTTAAAATTAGCAAAAGAAGTAGTTCTTTTTAAAATAAAATATAACTCTAAAATAAAAAGTAAACACCAAGCTACTGCTTCCGACTTCAAAAAAGAAATCGGTAATAAATTTCTTTATCTGCCACTATCTTCTCAAATAAAAAAACACTATCATCAAACTCTAAAAAAACATCAAGTTCTCCTTCACTTCAGTTCCGGAGGCCATGATGGGTTAAAATTACTCAAATCTCTATGTCAAGATATATCATAACCGGTGGCATCCCCCTAAAAGGAGAGGTTAACCTCAGAGGCGCCAAAAACGCCGCCTTTAAACAAATTATCGCCTCTTTACTGACTGATAAACCCTGTCTGATCAACAATCTTCCTCAAATTTCCGATACCAAAATAACCGAAGGTATCGCCACTTCTTTGGGTGCAAAAATTGAAACTTTAGGTAAACACAGCCTCAAAATTCAAACCAAAAAAATCAAGAGCCCTGTTGTTCCTTTTGGCACCGGCCAACAATCTCGGGCCTCCTTTATGTTTGCCGCTCCCCTTCTCCTTCGTTGCCAACAAGCCACCCTCCCTTTCCCCGGCGGCGATCGTTTAGGAGTTAGACCTCTCAACCGCCTTTTTGATGCTTATGCCCAAATGAATATTAAAACCGAAATTAAAGAAAACTGTATCTTTTTTTCTTCTTCAAAAATCAAACCCACTACTTATACTTTCCCCAAACCCTCTCACACCGTCACCGAAGTTCTCATCATGACTGCCTGTCTTGTTCCCGGTCTCACTACTCTCAATAATGCCGCCCTTGAGCCAGAGATAGACGATCTTATCCTTTTCTTAAATAAAATGGGAGCTAAAATCAAACGCCATAAACAAGATCCC
>JAHIEZ010000121.1 GCA_018901355.1 Patescibacteria group bacterium
GAATTCCGGGTAGCTTTTGCGGACTACTGATGGTTTTTCGATGCGCAGACGAGGCAAGATTGTCTTTTTGAGTACGCCGAAGGCCATTGCTATTCTATGGTCATTGTAGGTATTAATCGAGAGCTTTTTTGCGGAGTTGCGCTTGATGAATGTTTCCGGGCTTTCTCCTGTAATTTCAATGAAGTCTTTTCCGGTTCGGACTTTTACGCCGAGGCGTTTTAAGTTCGTTTCGAGCGCGGATATTCTATCAGATTCTTTTATTCTTAGGTTAGCGATATTTGTTATTTTTGTTGTGCCCGGTGCGAGCGTAGCGAGCACGGCGAATGTCGGGACAAGATCGGGGGTCTCATTCATGTCTATTGTTCCCAGCGGCTTGAGGTGTTTGAGTGTTTTTGGGCCTGGTCCTTTAATTTCGATCGACAGATTCTTATGCGAAGTTTTACAGCCCATTTTGCGCAAGTATGAAATAAATGCGATATCGCCCTGTATCGAATCGTGCGGGATGTTCTCGATTGAGATTGTTTTTCCCGGGCTCAAAGCGGCGTAGGCGCCCAAATACGAGGCAGACGAGGCGTCTCCTTCGATGAAGAGACTTTTTGGTTGTGTGATTTTTTGGCCGGGGCGAACTTTTAATGTTCTGTATGACGCAGGATGGTCGACTTTTATTCCGAATTTTTTCAAGATGCCGATTGTCATTTTGATATACGGTTTCGAGAAAATCTCTCCTTTGAGGTTAATCGTGAGTCCTTTTTTCAAGAATGGGGCGATGAGGAGTAGGGAAGTTAAGTATTGGCTACTTATGTTGCCGGGGATTTCTAACGTCCGGACATTAGTTAACGGGCAAGTGATGTCCGGGCGTGAAGAGGCGCTGATTTTGACTGGTGGACAGCCTGTTTTTGAGCATTCGATTTTTACTCCGAGGCTCTTTAGCGCGTCGACGAGGGGTTTGATCGGGCGTGAACGCATTCTTTTGCCTCCTGTTATTGTGACTTCTTTGCCCGATATTGCCGCGACGCTTGTCAAAAATCTCACGGCTGTTCCGGCGTTCCCGAGGTTTATTGTTCCCGGGTTTTTGCTCGAGAGTTTTTTAAGTCCACGTAGCATGTAGAAAGTGTCTTCGCATTGGCCTGTGTTTTCGAGTTTCGTCTTGGATCCTGCTAAATATGCGAGAATGAGGATTCTGTTTGTGATGCTTTTTGAACCTTTGAGGGTGATTTTAGCGGGGTTCGTGGTGGTGCGCATTAAAGGTGGATTTTATGAATTTTCACTTGGCCGATTTTGGTCGGCAGAACGAGGTTGATCGTTTTTTCGCGTGTTTTTTTGTCGTGGGCGAGATCTTTTAATGTCGGTTTATGCATTGTGTATACAGGCAAACCGGCTTTCTTGAGTAAATTTTTTATACGATCGGCGTCGGTGCGATCCAGCGTCCCGAGTTCGACCGCTTTTTGGTTTGCGAGCACTATGCCTAGCGATATCGCGAAGCCGTGAAGCAGGGTGTAGTTGGATTTTTTTTCTATGATGTGGCCGAAGCTGTGGCCGTAGTTCAGGATTTGGCGGAGGTCTTCCTCGGTCGGGTCTTTTTTAACTATTTCCGTTTTGATTTTTACGCATTCTTTGATGAGGTGGCTTGTTTTTTGCGGGTCGAGCTTGATGAGACTTTCTATGTTTTTTTCAATGAAGTTGAAAAGTTTAGCGTCTCGGATAACTCCGTATTTTATTGCTTCGGCGAGGCCGTTTCGGATCTCTTTGACCGCTAGAGTTTTCAGGAAGTTTGGGTCGACAAATATCGCGGATGGTTGATGGAATGTGCCGAATAAATTTTTGCCCGCTTTCAAATTTACTCCCGTTTTCCCGCCGATGGAGCTGTCTATCATTGCGAGTAGGGTCGTTGGGATTTGGATGATCGGGATTCCGCGCATGAAGGTCGAGGCGACAAGTCCTGCGATATCGCCGACCACGCCGCCACCGAGGGCGATCACGCAAGAAGAACGATCAAAATTTTTCTCAACCATTTCGTTGGCGAGGCGTTCAA
>JAHIEZ010000029.1 GCA_018901355.1 Patescibacteria group bacterium
AAAACTTAACTGACTGCTAAGCTGTAAAGCCTTGTATAGTCAGTGACGTCTGCCCAGTGTCCGTACTTGAAACTTGGGTTCAACCAAGCTAAGAGCGGATAAACGGCGGGGGTAACTATAACTCTCTTAAGGTAAGCACTAAAGTTGCCTTAAGACTCGCATGTTAAACAGAGCTAAAAAGACGAGATAAAAATTTGGCTATATGCTGGGACGTCTGAGTATCTTGGACTACTTTCCAAATATTTTGTTTTTATCTCTATTCTAAGTTTTTTTGCCGTTTTTATCTTTGTTGTCCAAACTAGTTACAACAAACTCTATCAATCTCAACGCCAATTGGAAGAAGCCGGTCTTTTAAAAACTCTTGATCCCAATATTGAGGGGGACATTATTTCTACCATAAAAGAAAAAAAAGAATATCAACCTGAAAGTTTAATCAACATTCCTCTTCCTACCCAGGCTTCTCCTTCGGCTCTATGAAATCAGAAAAAAAAATACCTTCACTTCTGGGTCTTCTTCTTCTGTTTATGGGTATTTTCGCCGGTCTCCGCCTCAGTTCTTCTCCTCGTTTTTTTGGTTCTTCTGCTTCTTCCGATTGTCAACCCATCAATCCTCAGCTTAGCAATATTACTCATCAATCCTTTGATCTTTCTTTTACTACCGCTTCCAGCTGCTCTTCTTCTCTAAAGGTCGACAACCGCATTTTTAAAAATGATCGCCAGCCTTCTTTTACTCATTATTTTCATATCTCTGATTTAACAGCTGGTCAATCTTATACCTACCTTATCATTGCCGGAGGCACTACCTGGGCCGATTCCGATCCTTTTTCCCTTGCCACTCAGCCTGTAGGGCAAGTTCCCGTTTCCAATTTAGCTTGGGGGAGAGTTTTCAACTCAGATCAAAGTCCTGCCGAAGGTTCCCTTGTTTATTTCTTAGTTCCCGGATCGGCTTCTCTATCCGCTCTGGTTACCACCAATGGTAATTGGAACATCTCTCTGGCTACCAGTTTCAATCAAAACTTAACTTCTTGGTTTATTCCTACCGAAGATGTTTCCGAAGATATTGTCGTTGTTTCCCCTGACGGTCAGATTACTCAGGTTGAAGGCAATAGTTCCAGAAATAATCCGGTTCCCGACATTATCATCGGTCAAAGTTTTCCTCAAGAACCGGAAAACACCTCCTCTCTACCCTCGGTCAATCAATCTTCTTCATCAGGCCTGTCTAATAGTTTAAAAATAGACAATCCCCAAGACAATGACTCTATCTTTTCCCCTAAACCGGAATTTCTGGGCAGTGGACCAAAAAATTCCCAAATTATCATCTCAGTTCATTCCCCTCAAGTCATAGAAGGTGCCACCACCAGCTCAGACCAGGGACTTTGGCGCTGGACTCCTCCTCAGGATCTGAATCCGGGGGAACACACTATTACTGTTAAAAGTCAGGATCCTTCCACCGGTCTTTGGCAAACAATTACTCATAAATTTACCGTTTATGCCAGCAATGATGATAGTCTGGCTTTCACTTCTTCTCCTTCCGCTACCCTGGCTCCTTCTCCCTCTCTCGGACCGACCGTTGCCCTCAGTCCGACTCTCCTTCCCAGCCCCGTTCCCACCACTCGCACTGCCAAGCCGGCCACTGACTCCGGAGTGCCGATTACCGCCTTTGTTCTTCCTACCTTTATCACCGTTGCCGCCGCTCTCATTTTGCTCATTTTCTCTCTCCGCTATTTACTCATTTGAGAAAATACGTTACTCTTATCCTAACAAACTAATGTTTCTCAATTTTTTTCTAGGCAAGAACAAATATGCCATTTTTGCCGTTTTATTTTTGATCTCCTCTCTTTTCGGTGGTCTTTATTTGGTCAAACAACAGCAGGAAACCAGAAGACAGGCTTCTCCTCCCGAATCTATTGTCATCAAAAGTGAGCTGGGTCAGGGCTCTTGGCAAAAAGTAGACTTCGATGCCTACGAAAAGGGTGACAGTTTGCCCCAATTTCCCGGTCAATGTGACGGTGTCTCAGCTTCAAAATGTCAAATCAAACCTTACTCCACTTCGGATGGTTGGATTAATCCCGATTATGACGACAGCTCCTGGAGACCCGGCTATCAGGTTACTTCTTCTTGGTGGCAAAATCAGGATTGGAATTGTTCTTCCCGATTTACTGCCGCCGGTAGCCAGATTATTAGTTTCAAAAATCAGGATAGTGACGGCCAATTTAACAATTTAAACGACAAAACCGGTCTCCATCGTCGCAAATTCAACATTCCTGCCGATTTTCCCATTTTTAGTGCCAAACTGGAAATGTTTTCTGACAACAAGACGGTTATCTACCTAAACGGACACTTAGTTCCTCCTGTTTTCAATGAAACCTGTTATGAATACAACGTCAGTATCGGTTTTCTCAAAACCGGAGAAAATATCTTAGCCATTCAGCTCTCAAATGACGCCGTCAACGAACACGACAACCCGGTTGGTTTATCCTACATTCTAACCATAAACGCCGCCTTAGTTACCCCTACGGTCACCCCTGTTCCTTCTTTTGTCGATCCCACCTGTCCCATTTTCCCTCTTAATCAAGAAGTTATAGTTTCCTCTCCCCAGGATTTACCGGTCAAAAAAATCACTTTCACTGCTCATGACCACGCCGCCGATCAATTGCTCAAAATTTTTACTCATCAACACCAAGCCTCTCCTCAAAACTTTGTCGAGCAAGCTGATATTCAGGTTAGTACCAACACCCCACCTGATTATTGTCGCAGTGAAGACTCCACTATGTGGCCGGGGGAGCATGGTCAATCCGACGCCGCCTGCTACAAAACCGAAGAAACCTTGACCTTCGACTGTCTAGACATTGATCAAATCAAGCTTATTTCTCATTTTGATGAAAACGACCAAAATTATGATCCCGAAAATCCTGATTTTAGTCCTTTTTCTCATTCCCACGTCTGTATCGAATGGGAATATTGTCAACCCGTCACCACTTCCACCCCCACTTCTACTCCTACCAACACTCCGACGAACACTCCCACCAATACTCCCACCAATACTCCAACTAATACGCCTACTAATACACCCGTTCCTCCCACCGGCACCCCACTCCCCACCAATACTCCAACTAATACGCCCACCAATACCCCTGTTCCTCCCACCGGTACTCCACTTCCCACCAATACTCCTGTTCCCACTGCCACTCCTGCTCAACTGGCCGAGGGTCCTAGTCCCACCCGCATTGTTTTACCCGAAGCCGGTGTTGACTTCCCTGTTCAGGCCTTGGCCATCGTTGGTAGTATCATTACTCTACTTGGGTTTTTAATTATCCTGTAAATGGCTGTTTCTCAAAAAATAAACCTTATCGCCTTAGCCGAAGCTCTTCGTCCGGTTCAATGGATCAAAAATCTTTCTCTTTTCGCCGCCGCTATCTTAACCGGCCAAATGCTGGATCCTGCTATTTTCTCCAAAACTCTTTTAGCTTTTGTTGTTTTTTGTCTTTTATCTTCATCATCCTATTTGGTCAACGATCTTATCGATGTCAAAAACGACCGTCTTCACCCCAACAAAAAAAATCGTCCCATTGCCAGGGGAGACTTAAGTCAATCCACCGCCTTATTTTTTGCTTTTATTTTGTTTTTAAGCGGGGTCACTTTTTCTTCTTTTATCAATCCCTCTTTTTTCCTTCTTTCCTTAATTTTTATCTTTCTTCAATATCTCTACAGTTTATTTCTCAAAAAAAAGGCTATTTTGGATATTATCGGTATATCCGTTTTTTTTATTTTTCGGGTTTATGCCGGAGAAGTCGCCAGTGGCTATCATCTGCCAATTTGGGTTACCCTGACCGTTATTTTTCTTTCTCTTTTTATTGCCAGTGGTAAGCGTAGAAGCGAATTGGTCAAAACCGGCACCGTGGCCAGATTGGCCCTTAATGGTTATGGTGAAAATCTTCTCAATTTTTATACCACCATGTTTGCCGTTTGTACTCTTATCACCTATGCCATGTTTACTTTTTTTGAAGAACCGGTTCGATTTCAGGGTCTGATTCATAATTTTTTATTGGAATATTATCCTCCGGCTCTTGATAGAAAGTGGTTTATGATTACTCTGGCTCCGGTTATTTTTGGCATTATGCGTTATGGTCAAATTATTTTTGAAATGCAGGAAGGGGAGAAACCGGAAAGAATTATCAGTACCGACATCCCCCTCATCTTTTCAATTCTAACCTGGGGTTCGATGATTGTTGTCATCATTTATGTTCTCTAAAAAACTTTCTTTTCCTCATTTTCTGTCTTTTGTTCTCCTTTTTTCTCTTTTGTTCTCCCGTTTTGTCAAAATAAACTGGGGTAATGGCTTTTTTTTCAATCCGGACGAAAACAACATGGCTTCTGCCATCAGTCAGCTTAGCTTTAGCTCTCTTAATCCCCATTTTTTTTCTTATAGTCAATTTCCTCTTTATTTGGTTTTTTTTACTCAAAAACTTTTTTCTTTATCCGGCTATTCTTCTGCCGTTTTCGTTCTCCGTTTCTACTCAGCTCTTTTTTCTGTTCTAACCGTTTTTGTTTTTTATAAACTTAGCCAAATTATTTTTGCTCAAAAAAAGTCTTCTCTTATTTTTGTCATTTTATTAATTTTTTCTCCCGGCCTTATTCAAACCGCTCATTTTGGTACCACCGAATCTTTGTTGATTTTGATTTTTGCTCTAAATTTATACCTTTCTCTTCTTCTCTTGTCCACCACCCGTCCTCTTCGTCTCATTTTTCTTTTGTCTCTTACAAGCGGCATCGGTCTTGCTTCTAAATTAACCGCTCTTATTTTTACCTTACCTGTTTTTTTAGCTATCTTTTTTCGTTTTTTTCTTTCCCGTAAATTTATTTTATTTTTTTCTTTTTCTCTTTTCTTTTTTTCTACCCTTCTTTTTTTCTTTCTTCTTTTTTCTCCTTACAATTTAATCGAATTTTCCGATTTTATTGGTGCTATGCGTTATGAAATTACTGTTGCCAATGGTTCTGCTAGAGTTTTTTATACCAGTCAGTTTTTGCACACCCTGCCTTATCTTTTTCAACTCCAAAAAATATTTCCTCACACTTCCGGCTTACCGGTTTTTATCCTTTCTCTCTTTTCTTTTCCCTTTTTAATCAAAAATTTTACTCTAAAAAAACCAAAACCTATTATTCTTTTTCTTTCGGTTCTGGTTTATTTTCTCTATGTTGGCAGACTCTATGTTAAGTGGACCCGCTTTATGTCTCCTCTCTTTTTTCTTTTTCCTCTTCTGGCCACCCTGACCCTTTCCCGACTAAAATCAAAAAAATTTTTTTACCCCTGTCTTATTTTAGCCATTCTTCCCGGTCTTTTTTTTCTTTCCCGTTATTTTAGCCCCGACTCTCGTCTCCAAGCTTCCCGGTGGATCGATCAAAACGTTCCTTCGGATAGTCCTATCTTTTCCGAAGCCGGCAATGTTATCAATCTACCCCTTGCCACCAAAAATTTTTATCAGCCAGAAAATTTCGATTTCTTTACCCTCGATACCAAACCTCAAGCCGTTGACGATCTTGCTACCGGACTTTATCAAAGTGATTATCTCCTTATTCCCTCCCGCCGTATTTTCAAAAACCAAAATAATTCCAATTTTCCTCTTTCCCGCCGTTATTATTCCCATCTTTTCGACTATTCCTTAGGTTTTACCCCCCTT
>JAHIEZ010000030.1 GCA_018901355.1 Patescibacteria group bacterium
CTTGGAAGAAAAAAAAGACGTTACTTTGGAAAAAACGCAGATAATTGATCCCGGAGTTGTATTTATCATCTCCAATATTTTGGCAGATAATGGGGCCAGAAGTTTAACTTCTGGCCAACAAAACGGTTTGATTGTATCTAATTATCAAGTAGCGGTAAAGACCGGAACCACAAATGATAAAAGAGACAACTGGGCCATAGGTTGGACGCCTAATTTGTTGGTGGCAGCTTGGGTGGGTAATAACGACAACAGCCCTATGGGGAAAGTGGCTTCCGGTGTGTCAGGCGCTACTCCTATCTGGCGAAGGGTGATGGTGTTTGGAGTTTCAAAAAGAGACAAACAAGATTTTCCCATTCCGGAAAAGATAATTAGTATGGAGGTGGATAATTTATCCGGGTGGAGAGTTCATGATGGATTTGCCAGCAGGACGGAATATTTTATTGACGGTACTCAACCAAGTGGTGAAGACCCGATCCACCTTAAATTGAAGGTTTGTCGTGGTAATGACGGTTTGGCTCCACCTCAAGATGTGGCGGGAGGTAATTATGATGAAAAGGAATATATTAAATTGGAAGAGAACGATCCGGTGTCTGTCGATGGCAAAAATCGGTGGCAAGAAGCAATAGAAAAATGGATTGGGGGCCAAGAGGATAAGGAAAAATACAGACCACCATCTGATTATTGCCGAGAAGGAGGAAGATTGACTGTTTCTTTTGCCAGTCCGGACAATGAGTCAACGGTCAGTAATAATTTTGAGGTGAAAATAGAGACTGTGTCTTTGATGAAAGTGACAGAAGCAAAATTGTGGGTTAACGGAGAGGAGAAAAAAGCGTGGACAGACAGGCCTTTTTCTGTTAATTTAAATTTGGGAGATGGTAAATATACCCTGAAAGCTTGGGTAAAAGATAAAGATGGGAATGAAGCAGAGACAGAAAGGAAGATTGGGGTTAATATGTCTTGGGATTGGCAACCATCCCCTACTCCAACTATTACTTTGGTACCGACACCGACGGTGGGGACGAGTTTGACTCCGATTTTGACGACCCCAACGGTGGGGACGAGTTCACCCTAAATTGAAGGTTTTTAGATGAAGTTTTTTGGCTGATTTATCGTTTAGGGCAAAGTAGGAGACCTGGAGAGTATAACGATATTTTTGGGTTTTTTGATCAAAGTAGATGTCGGTGATTTTTATTTGCCAGAGTTTGTCTTTTAAGATTTTGACGTATTTTTTTAATATTTTTTTGGGATCTTTTTTTGATTTGAAATTTAGATTGGCATCGAGGGTAATAATTTGTCGTTCGAGTTCGTAAGCAGTATATTTTTTGGTGGAAAAATCTAAACACAAATCTTGAGGGCTGATTTGATGAACCAAGTTGTCTAAAATTATTTCTACATATGAGTCATTTTTTTGTTTAGACAGAAGAAGAGGGTTCATCAGTAAATCCTGATTGAGATGAAAGTAGGCCAAAAGTTTGTCCAGATTTTTTTGGAGCTGGACAGAATTGGGATGGTGGAAAGCTAGAGAGTATTTTTCTTGATAATCTCCTTTTTTCTCTTGGTAATAAATTTTTCCTATTTCAAAAAATTGTTGGTTTTCCAGTTTAAAACGGGAATATTGTTTTTTTTGATTGATAAGTGAGGGAATAATACTTTGACGTAAAGCCGGGTATTTTGAGTTAATAGAATTTTGAGTATAAATGACAGTCTTCGGATCGACTATCATTTTTTGATTAACAAGAGGCCAAGAGCGGATTTCGTCGTATCCGAAAGAGGTTAAAATGTTTTGGAGAGTGCAAATAAGAGAGACCAGAGAAGGGGTAATGTCAGGAGAGTCTTTTTGAGAAAGAACTTCGTTGGTGGGGATTTTTTCATAACCAAAATAGCGGATAACTTCTTCGATGAGATCTTCTTCTAAGCGAATATCAGGCCGAAGACTGGGGGGGGTGACGAGATAAGCCTTTTTATTTTTTTCGACCAAACAACCGATTTTTTTGAGAATAGTCAGACAAAAAGGGGTGGGGATATTGATACCGGCAAAAGAAGAGACTAGCTGAGGGCGGAAAAGTATTTTTTGGGTTTTTATTTTTTGAGGATAATAGCTGAAAAGTTGGCTGTTAATTTGACCGCCACAGTGTTTTAAAATGAGGTAAACGAGAGAGGAAAAAGCAGGAGGAATAAGCTCGGGATCCAGGAATTTATCAAGCCTGATGCCGGCTTCGGTACTGGTTTTTAAAAAACGAGAGTCTTGTCGGACCCGAGAAGGATGGTAAACGGCCATTTCAATGATGATGTCGGTGCTGTTTTTTTGAATGGCGGAGCTTTGACCGCCAAGAAAACTTAAAGAGAGAGCTTTCTTGGGAGAATTGACCATGAGAGTTTCAGGCCCTAGTTTGAGCTTGCTGCCGTCCAGGGTGGTGAAACTAGAATATTTGTCCCGATTTTGTTCCCAAATTAGACTTAGGCCTGATTTTTTAGTGTCAAAG
>JAHIEZ010000120.1 GCA_018901355.1 Patescibacteria group bacterium
AAAGGTATTCAAGACGAAAAATATCAGGTATAGTAATTGGAAGTCTCTATTTAATATTTTTTTACATTCTTTTATATTTTATTTTAAATGAATTGGAAAATAAAATTTGTAAAAATCATAGCTATGGCAGCAATTGGCTTAACATCGCTGCTAGCCTTTTTTGGATTATTTGAGGGCAAAATTTATTCCAAGCCAGGTATAGAAGACACTATTGTTTATTCCGATTATTATCCCTGGTATAATGACGCGTCATGGGAAAGAGGACACTCCAATACTCCTTATTTAGGATTATATGATAGTTTGGATTCTAGGGTTTTAAAACAACATGCAGAATGGGCGAATCAATACGGAATAGATGTTTTCAAAATAGAGTATGTTCCTCAATTAGATAATAATATTATAGATGGGATATTGAACACGGACCTGGGAAATACAAAAGTCTGCTTAATGTATGATAGTTTAGCAAGATTTCTAACTCTAAAAAAAGGACTTCCACCCTATGATTTCAATGACCCTGAAGTCTACAACACTTTTGTAGATGAAATTAGGCAAATTGCAGATATATACTTTTCTAATCCCAATTATTTTACATTAAACGGAAGACCTGTTTTATGGATTTACATAACAAGAGAAATGTCGGGAATATGGAAAGATGCAATAAAACAGGTAAGAAAAGAAATTAATGAAAAGGGTTATGATGTTTATATTGTAGGGGACCATATCTGGTGGGATTATAATTATGATGGCATAGAATTATTTGACGCGATTGGAGTTTATAGCCCCTATCCTGCTGATCCACCTGATCTGGGACAACTCGAAAAAAATATAAATGTTCTCTATTCAAGATGGTACAAAAAAGTTGTTGGTTCTGGAATTGACTTTATTCCAACATCCATTTTTGGTTATAATGACGAATGTTTAAGCAATGAAAGACCCCCAATGCCAGTATTGAGTGGCACAAAACAGGAAATGGAAAAAATGTTGATGATGGTTTCCGGCTACCTGGATCCCGTTAATGGAGCAAAAAATATAAACCAGGTTTCTCATATGACGTTTAATGAGAACCAGGAAGGTTCCGGCGTGGAGCCATCAGAAGAATGGGGTTATAGCAGGATTGAACTAATACCAAAATATTTCGGTTACAATTAACAAGACCGTTATCAAGACCTATGGAGAATTTATTTTACTACAATTTTACCATTTTCTTTGTTAAAATTACCCATTGAATAAAATTTAAAATAATAAAACAAGCTTCCAATGAAAAAAGATGTACTCGATTTATTGTTATGTCCATCTTGTCATAATCCCACATTAAACATTTCAGATGTATCTTATGAAAACAAAAACGAAATAAGAACTGGCGAAGTCAGATGCACTTTTTGCGCCAGCCTGTTTGAAATAAGAGATGGAATTTTAAACCTATTAATAAATCCGGGATGTGAGATTATAAAAGAACAACAGGGCTGGACCATACTTGAAAAAGCTGTTGTAAACACGGATGAATTGATGCTTGCACTGCCTTATGCTTTTGGCGATAAACATGAAGAAGGATGGAAAAGCCAGGCCGATAATTTTAATCTTATTTTTCCAATTATAAAAATAAAAAGTTCTGATAAAGTATTAGATATTGGTGCGGGTCGCTGTTGGGCAACGCGATTTTTTGCAAAAGAAGGTTGTCATACTGTGGGGCTGGATATTTTGCTAACTAAATATGTAGGGTTGCTTACGGGTGATATCTATATTGAAAAGGAAAATGTTTTTTTTGAAAGAATTTGTAGTTCAATGGAAAAAATACCTTTTCGTGATAATACCTTTAATATTATTTTTATGTCAGCGACTCTGCACCATTCATCATATATCAGTATTGTTGCCAGAGAAATTTCAAGAATGCTTAAGCCTGGCGGTAGTTTTGTATTAATCAACGAACCTGTAAAAGGTTATCTAGACAGAAACAAAGCATCAGAGTCACCGGAATATAAAGCAGGTATTAATGAGCATTTATACAGGCTTGGTGACTATCTTACCTCACTAAAAGAAGCTGGATTAATATATAAAATTTACCCATATATCGGTGGGTATGCTTTACCTATAAGGATAATTAATAAAATTATAATAAAAATCTTTAAAAATAAACTTGGGAAAGTTAGAGTATGGCCTCCTCTTATTTATATTCAATTATTGCTGTTTAAAGGAGTTCTAAATTTATTTGCTACTAAACCTTCCGGCAAATTAAACCTGTAATCTAAACCTCATTTTTAAAATTTCTTGAAATTCCATATAAAAGATCGCCAATCCTTTCAAGATGCAGAATAATGTCAGTAAAAGTTACACCTGAAAGAGGCATGCATTCATTTTTCCTGAGCCTTATTAAATGATTTGTCCTGGTTTCTTTTACAATTGCGTCAACCTCTGCCTCAATCTTTTCACATTCTTCAAGTTTTTTATTATCTGCGTTCTCCATTCCATTAATAAGAGTATCAAATAGAAGTTCAACTTTCTCATAAGTTTTTTCTAGCTCAAGTGATGCTGGTTTTGTAAATGACATCCGGTTTTCTTCCTTAACATCTATCAGATATAATATACTCTCGGCATGATCTGCAGCCCTCTCCAAATCATAAGCAATGTGAAGCAAATTTGTTAATTTTATAGATAGGGCATTTGTAAGATATGCTTGTGATGTTTTTGTCAGATAGCGGACGGTATCTTCTGTTATACTGTCAATTGCAGCTTCCCTATCAAGTAATTTCTTCTCAATATTGGCATCATTTTTATGCAATCGTTCATGAGAAAGTTGAAACATTTCATGAGCTAATTTCGAAACCCTTATTACTTCCTTTTCAACCTGCCCAAGTGCAATTACCGGAGTTTTGGTAAGTCTGATATCAAGATAAAGAGCATTTTTATTTACTACAACATCCTGGCCGGGGAATATCTTTATTATGAATTTTTCATACCAACCGATAAACGGGAATAAAATTATTGTAGTTACGATATTAAAAGTTGTATGAATGTTTGCAATCTGATGTGGAACACTGCCGCCCGTGATACTTTCAATAAATGGCATGATTTTAAAGCCATAAATCAAGATTAAAAATACAATAGTTCCAAAAATATTAAACATAAGG
>JAHIEZ010000031.1 GCA_018901355.1 Patescibacteria group bacterium
AAGTCAAATTAAGTATAAAATTCCTTGGTCGTCAAATAATTCATCAAGAATTTGGTCACGATTTGGTTCAAAATTTTAGAAACGACTTAAAAGAAATAGCCGCAACCGAATCCGAACCTCGTCTAATCGGCAAAAGATTGATAGTCACTTTTACTCCTATCAAAAAAAAGTCAACAAAAAAACATGAAAAAGATTCACAAAAAATTTAAAATAAAAAAATCTGTTAGAAATCGTTTTCAAGTTACAAAAACTGGAAAGGTTTTAAAAATGCCTTCTTTCAACAGACACTTAAAACGCAAAAAATCTAAACGTCAACTCAGGCGCTTAAAAAACAAAAAAATAGTTAGCGGTAAATGGGCCGTTAAAGTCAAGAAACTTCTTGGTAAAAAAAATTAAATATTTAAAAAAAAATGAGAGTTAAAACAGGTACAGTTCGTCGCCAAGCACACAAAAAAATTCTTAAACTAGCCAAAGGTTTTTGGATGACCCGTCACAAAAGATTTAAAGTAGCCAACGAGGCTGTCATGCACGCCGGTCAATATGCTTATCACGGTCGTCGTTTACGAAAAAGAGACCTTCGCCGGCTTTGGATAATTCGTTTAAATGCCGCCCTCACTCCTCACCAAATTTCTTATTCCAAATTCATTGCCGCTCTCAAAAGCAAAAAAATTTCTCTTAACCGAAAAATGCTTTCGGAAATTGCCATAAATTATCCTAAAACTTTTGACACTATTGTTTCTTCCGTAAAATAAGGCTTTTACCAGCATGGATCAGTCATTAAAACAGTTCACAAAAACAGCTCTAGCCAAAATTTCTCAAGTAAAAAATAATTCCAAACTGGAAAAGCTGCGCATTCAGTTTCTCGGTCGGAAAGGAAAAATCAATCAACTTTTCTCGCAAATCAAAAACATTCCTCCTGAAAAAAGAAAAGAATACGGTCAAAACCTAAATTCTCTTAAAAAAAAGCTGGAAATTGCCTTCAAAAAACAAGCCAAAATTACCAAAACTTCTCCTTTAGAAAAAATTTCTCCTCCTAAAATTTCCCGTTCCTACTCTCTTGCCAAAATTGGACATCTTCATCCCATCAGCTTGACCGAAAGAAAATTAAACCAGCTCTTTTCCCATCTTGGTTTTTCCATTTATGATGGCCCGGAGATTGAAACCGATAAATTTTGTTTTGAAAACCTCAATGTCCCTCTCAATCATCCCGCCAGAGAAATGCAGGACAGTATTTATATCCAAGAACCCCAAGTTCTTCTTCGCACTCAAACTTCCTCCATCGAAGCCAGGCTTCTTTCTTTAGAAAAACCACCTTTTAAGGTTGTTTTCCCCGGTCGGGTTTACCGAAATGAAAAAGTCAACAAAAGCAACCATTTTATTTTTCACCAATATCAGGCCGTTGTTGTTGGTAAAAACATCAACCTTAAAGACCTTTTTGGTTGTATTGACCTGATGTTCAAAACCCTCTATGGCCCCAAAGTTGTTGTTCGCTACCGAAACAAATACTATCCTGAAGTAGAACCCGGAGTCGGTCCCGATATGCAATGTTTTTCCTGTCACGGCCATGGTTGTCCTCTTTGTAAAGGTGCCGGTTGGATCGAAATGGGAGGTGCCGGCATTATTCATCCCAACGTTCTTGCCAAAGCCGGTATAAATCCCCAAAAATGGCGCGGTTTTGCCTTTGGCATGGGGCTAGATCGCTGGACCATGGCCAACTACTCTATCAAAGATATTAGAACTCTCCTGGGAGGCAATCTTGCCTATAAACCAAATCAAATATGAAAATAGTCTATTCTCAACTCCAACGACTGCTTCCTTCTCTAAAAAACCTTGGTCCCAAACAAATAGCCGACCGCCTAACCTACTTAGGTCACTTCAACGACTCTCTCACAAAAACAAAAAACGACACTATTATTGGTCTGGAAATCCGCCAAAACAGGGGAGACTGCCTCTCTTATTACGGTATCGCCCGGGAATTATCGCCTCTATTCGGGCCTCTTAATTTACCCGAAATTAAAACCATCCCCTCCATTTCAAAAACCCCTCTTGACATCAGTATTAATAGCCCCGACAACGTTTATCGTCTTCAAGCCATTCGTCTTTCCGGTTTAAAAAACAAAGACTCGTCCTCTCTACCTCAAATAAAAAAAATACTCTTGGCCCACGACATCCGTCCTATCAACGCCATCGTTGATATCACCAATTACATCATGCTTTTTTGGGGCATTCCCTGTCATGCCTTTGACACAAAAAAATCAGGCCTAAGCCTAATTTGGGAACAAAATCGAAACAAATATTCCAGTTTCACCACTCTAGATGGTAGCCATCTCAAACCGGGACCAGAAACTCTCATGGTCAATTCCCCAAAACAGGCCCTTTCTTTAAGTTTTCTTGGCGGTCAAAGCTCCGCCATTCAAAAAAACAGCACCGACATCATCATTGAAATGGCCGTTTACCATCCTTCTCGCGTCCGTCAAGATTCCCGCTTTTTGAAAATCAGCACTGAAGCCGGCATCAGGCTTGATAAATTCCTTGACCCGGAGCTTATCCCTCCTGCTTTTTCCTCTCTTGTTTACCTCATCTTAAAACATTGTGGCGGTCAAGTTAACAGTCAACTTTTTAGTTATTATCCACCAATTAAAAAAACCCAAAAAATACTTTTCCGCCCTCAGCTAGTCTCTTCTTTTGCCGGTATCAATATCCCCACCCCTTTTTGTCTGACT
>JAHIEZ010000004.1 GCA_018901355.1 Patescibacteria group bacterium
TCATCCTGAACTTGTTTCAGGATCTCTTCCTCGTCAATCCTTTTACTTGACCGGCGGACGTTTAGCTCGAGCCAAGCGTTACGACTTAGCCATCAAAGCTTGTAACCAACTAAAATTACCCCTAAAAATCTTTGGTCGTGACTTTGCCGGTCACGAGGCCGAACTAAAAAAGATAGCCTGCCCCGCAACGGCTGGGGCCGGTCCCACCACTGAATTTTTAGGCGAAATTACCAATCAACAAAAATCAGAGCTCATGTCTACTGCCAAGGCTTTTATTTTTTGTTCCGATAATGAAGATTTTGGCATTGTACCTGTCGAGGCTATGAGTTACGGTTGTCCTGTTATTGGTCATCGTTCCGGTGGCACCGCCGAGACGGTAATTGACGGTAAAACCGGCATTTTATTTGATGATCTTACCGTCCCTTCTCTTGTCTCCGCCATCAAAAAATTCCAAAAAATCTATCATCCTGAATTTACTTGTCCTGCAACGGCGAGGATTTCAGGATCTCTCTCAAAAGCCTGTCGTTCTCGCGCCCAGCAATTTTCCTCCGCCGTCTTTACCAAGAAAATCGAAAAACTAGTTTCTGCTCTCTAACCACTTTTCTACTTCCAGCCCAGCCTTGCACCCTTCTCCTGCCGCCACTATCGCTTGTTTGTAAACCGAATCCGAGCAATCTCCCGCCACAAATATTCCTGTTACACTGGTCATGGTCGGATATTTTTCGTTTGTCCTTGTTTTTACAAAGCCATTTTCGTTCATTTCTACTAGTCCTTCCAAAAACTTTGTTGCCGGCACCCGCCCTATAGCCACAAACAAACCCCCTATCTCCATTGTTTTTTCCTCTCCCGTTTTATTATTTTCCACTCTTATCGATCCTAGCCTTCCTTCTCTTTCTATAAGTTCTTTTACTTCGCTATTCCATACCATTTCTATTTTTGCATTATTTAATATCTTTTTTTGTTCCGCCACACTGGCCCTCAGTTCATCCCGTCGGTGAATCAGATAAACTTTTTGCACAAATTTAGTCAAAAAATGAGCCTCCTGCACTGCCGTATCTCCTCCCCCCACCATGGCCACCACCTTATCCCGATAAAACATCCCGTCACAGGTGGCGCAACCTGACACTCCTTTGCCTATTAGCTCTTTTTCATTTGGCAGTCCCAGCCATCTTGCTCCTGCCCCTGTCGCCACAATTACGCTTTTAGCTTCTACTCTTTCTCCTCCGGTCAAAACTACCCCAAAACCTTCATTTATTTTTTCTACTTTTTCTACTTCCCCCTGTCGTATCTCTCCGCCCAAATTAGACACCTGTTTTTGCATATTTTTCATTAGTTCCGGCCCATGTATGCCTTCAGGAAAACCGGGCCAATTTTCCACCAAAGTGGTGATTACCAATTGCCCCCCTGCTTCTTTTCCTGCTATTACCAAAGTTTTCAAATCAGCCCTGACCGTATAAATCGCCGCCGTCAATCCTCCTGGACCTGATCCAATAATTACTGTGTCATAAATATTCTTTTCCATAGTCTTATTCTACCTCATCCGTGTATACTAATTTTACCTGCCATGAAGCAAAATAAGCACATCTTTAAAATTATTCTCGATTTGGTTGATTGCAAAAGTGCTCTGGTTTTTTGGTATTTTATTCGTCTCCTTTCTGCCCTTCTTCCTCTCTATTTTATTTATCTTTTTGGTCAAGCCATCAAGCTTCTGGAAGACAAGGCTTCTTTTAAACAGCTTTTTTTTCATCTTCTTCTCATTCTTTTTATCCGTCTTTTAGACAATTATTCCCGCCTAATTTCTATCTACAAACTCGAGCATCTTATCTTCAAAACAGAGTTTTCCATTCACCAGTTTTTACTTTTTGGTGTTAAAGCCAAGAATAAGGCCGAAAGACACAAAATTATTCAAGCTGTCAGAAATTTTTCCGAAGCCGTCAGAAATACTTTTGGCATTATTCGTCAGCCCGGCATTGACGGTCTGGTTTCTTTTATCACCACCCCCATTATTCTCATTTTTCTTGATTTCAGAGTTTTTGTTGTCGAAATTGCTTACATTGCCGTTTATTGTTTTGTTGACATCTACACTACCGAGCGCTATTCCCGTCTTAGAAATGTCCAAAACGCTCATACCGAAAAATATTATGCCAAGCTTCAGGACCACAACAAAGTAAACACCGAGCGTCGCCAATTTATCAATCACCTCAAAAAACTTTGCGATTGGGGTTTTTGGGAATGGAATTTTTTACAGGGTACCGCCGTCTTTTTCTATTCGCTTATTCTTCTCTACTTAATTTACACCGTCTCTATTGGCCAAAAGCAAATTTCTGATCTGATTCTGATCATGGGTTATATCACCAATAGCCAAGTTTTCTTAAATAATTTAAGCAGTATCAAAGATGTTTTTGCAGATACCAAAGTTGCTCTTTCCCGTCTGGCTCAAAACCGCTCCGTCTCCGCCGTCAACCTATCTGATTTAGTTTAAAACTAACTCTTCGATCTTCGCTTCCTGTCCAAATTTTACCTTCCGGATTCTGCTCATTAACTACGACGACAGATCTAACCGCAACCAAACTCTTCCTTCTGTTCCATTGTCCTCAACGAAAAGTGGGTTAAAAATTATTTATTAAACTCCAATTTTCCAAACATTCTTTTCCAAAAAGGCCTCGATGGTTTGACGACCGGCTTTGTTTAGAAGATTGGAGTGAGAAAGTTTATTAGTTTTAGCAAAATCTCTGAGGGTGATAATTTTTTTACCCTCCAGATAGGCTAATCGTTTATGATAACTGTTGGTTAGTGCTTTACCGACCATTTCATCCATTACAGTAGTTGTTTCTCTGGAGTCGAATTCTTTAAATGCATCATAGTATTTTTTTCGGTCAACAAATTTGATGTTTATGGGGACAAAACCTTCTCGGATAAGTAGATAATTATTGATAACTCGGCCAATACGACCATTACCGTCAACAAAAGGATGAATGTATTCGAAGGTTAAATGTAAACGAGCAATACTCTTGATAATATTTTCATGACTGGAAGCATTGTACTGCGCCAACATTTTTTCAAGTCTTTCAACAACTTCTTTGGGAGCTGGAGCAATATGACTACCGACACGAACGAACTCGTTGCCTTTTCTAAATCTTCCGGCAACATCATCCTGGATATTGGAAATTAACATTTGGTGCAAAGTCAAAATTACATCAAGTGTAAGTTCCTGTTCTTTAGCTTTTTTGTCAATATAGGAAACAACTCGAGCAAGATTCTTGGTTTCAAAAATTTCGCGTTCGGTAATAAATCTATCAAGATCGATTTGAAGAAGAATTTTTTCAGTTTCTTCAAGAGTTAAGGTACTGTTTTCAATGGCGTTGGAATTGTAAACTTGTTCGGCAACTTCAGCTTCACTAATTAGTTGAATAAGAGTCTCTTTTCCGGTGGATGCTTGGTAATACCGTTGACGAAGACTACTGATTTTACTAAAGACATTTAATATATTGGTCATATCCATTATTATAGTCTATTTCACGTTTTTGTCAACATAATCGTGAATAGTTGGTTATTTTTGATGTATTTTCACGGTTTTGGTGATGTTTTTTCATGAAATATGGGCTCCCCAGCCTTGGACCAAGTTGGGACCTTTGTGTGTGGACATTAAAACAAAAACTATGACTTTGTTGCCCCGAGCCTTTTTATTAACAACATTTCAACATCTTCACCGACCATTACTATTCTGTGAGACTCGGCTTCGTTAAAATATACCAATGATCCACTTGATGCATCGCAGATTTCTTTGTTACTGGACTCAAACTTTATTTGACCCTGTAAGACTACATAAAATTCGTAGGAATTGGGGTGATTATGATAATCAGTTTCAGTATAACCTGCCGGAAAGTTAGTTTTTCTGATAAACAAGTCTGGATTGTTTTCTTGTCCAGTAATAACACCAGGGTCTCCACCAAAATTATATGTTTTCATTAATCTGATTTTACCTTCGTCTTTTGCAAATAATCGCCGGGAAAATCCCATTCTCCTTTAAAAGGTTCCTCTTTTCTTTTTAAGACCAAAACCCGTCCATCTTTTATAACTATCGCCGTCACTGCTGTTTTTGGATTTTCAAATTTACACAATTCGCAATCACGTTTTTTTAAGCTGTTATACTCACTCATGCCCGAGCTTCCCGAAGTCGAGGTTATCCGTCAATTTCTTTCTCCCAAGCTTGTTGGTTTGTCTTTTACCCATTTAGATATTCTCAATCCTAGCTCTTTTTCCGGTCAGCCCCGCCTTTTTCTCGGCCAAAAAATTACAGCTCTTTCCCGTTTGGGCAAGCAATTGTCTATTCATTTTGGTCCCAAACTGTCTTTGCTTATTCATCTTAAAATGACCGGCCAACTTATTTATCAAGATCAACATTCAAAAACCACCTTAGGTCATCCCTTGCCTCGCCGAAGCCCGAAGGGCGAAAGCGGGCACACCCGCCTTATTTTCACTCTTTCCGATGGCTCAACACTCTTTTTCAACGATATGCGCAAATTTGGCTGGGTCCGTCTTCTCAAAACCCGTCAACTCAAAAAATTTCAAGCCAACCTCGGTCCCGACCTGCTTTCTCCCAAATTTACCCCTTCTTATTTCCGCCGTCAGCTTCGTTCTTCCTCTCGTCCTGCCAAAAGTCTCCTCCACGATCAAAACCGTTTTGCCGGCATTGGCAACATTTACGCCAACGATGCTCTTTTTTTAGCCGGCATTCATCCTCTTGCTCCCGGCCACAGTCTTTCTCCTCTCCAAACCAA
>JAHIEZ010000126.1 GCA_018901355.1 Patescibacteria group bacterium
ATAACATAATCAACCCCGTCAATCTTACCACTTTTATTAAAGTCCCCCACAGCCACCCCGCCGCTGATAGTTTGGCCGTAGTGATTTAACCAAATAACATAATCAACCCCGTCTACTTTAGTATCCCCATTGGCATCACCGTTGAGGTCACCGGGGACGGAACCGCCTACTAAAGATGTTATTTCTGCGATTTTAAAACCTTTGCCATACGCATCATCCGTCATTGTCACCCATTGATTTGTGGCCGTATTTATCAATTTATAGACGCTGCCATCTTTAACTGCCCGGAGATTGTATTTAGTTCCGGTTATATGATCATGAAATTGATATACCGATGATTGAGTTATACCCGGAGATTCTAAAAAGACATAGGCATACAGAGTGCTTTTGGTCGTATCCGGATCACCGATAATCAGAATTTCTCCTTCTTTGAGAAAGACCGGGTAATCGTTAATATGCGTTAACGTGTAGTTACGATAATCCCCACCTTCAATCGTTGGTCCGGGCATTAAAAATGGTTTCCATTTACCAGGCGGGAAGTAGACAGAAACCGTATTGGTGGTCATAAAGACTGGTCGTACCAATAAAGCATTACCAAACATATATTCTCCAAATGGTTTTGTAGGATCGTCATTATACGTGTACATATCGTAGGACTTTGGGTCGTTGGGATATGCCATAAATAGAGGTTGCATGGAGCGAGGAATACCATCTGTTGCTGTTTGGGTAGCCTGATCATAAACATATTGATGGAGTCGATTACGTAGTTTCATAAAAAATACTGTAGCGGTTTGTAACGGCTCCGGAAGATGCCAAAAGCCTACAGAATAATTTGCAATCGGATAAAAAGTGTTGAGCTTGATATATCTCAGATAAGGAAGCTCATATTTTGATTCCAGTGTCCGATCCTTATTACCAGATTCAACATCCGGCCAACCAAAAAATCCACCGGCCCCTATGGCAGGATTGGGATAACCGGAGACAACTTGAGAAAGCGCCGCATCATGATAAAATTTAATTTCATCGCCGCCCTTGGCAAGATAAGGGAGGTGAAATGTTTGTGCTGAGCCCATTCTTCCAATGGTGTACTGAGCGTCAGAACCTGCCGAGAACCAACTACCATTCCCCATAATGATAAAGTCGTCATTAAATTTCTGGTTGTAAATAGGAAAAGTTTTGCTTGCCCATCCATCCAGCATATTTACTTCATTCGGACGTGTGTTGTTTTGTTTTTGGTCAGAAAAATACATCTCGTCTTCTTTTACACCTTTAAAAGGACCATAGGCATTTTTGATTAGATCAACCCAAGTAGAAAAAATTGCAGGGTTATAAAGATCAAGCATCTTGAATCTCCCCGTATTTTGATAATAAAATTCATGCCCGTTATCCAAAAACAAATTACCCGTAAAACCGGCATCTCTAAAGGCCTTGTCGACCATTCCCGGCGTATCGAATCGCCAGCTTCGATCGGGATTTTTAACTCCAACCTGAAGTCTTGCTCTCATGCCTATTATCGGATAGATACCTTTTGAAAGAAGTGTATTAAAAAAACCAGTAATGCCCTGCAACCCGCCATATTTTGTTTGGCTTACTGATAGCGATTCTGTGCCCGGATAGTCTGACTCGACGGTACCGCAACCAATCAGATTTTCAACTGCCACATTACCGTGTGGATCGATAGCGTCACCCCAATACCCTGAACCGATAGTCACCGTTGACAGCTTTAGTCCTTTTTCTTCAAAATGAGTGACAGCTCTATCAACTTTTGCCCTATTAGTAAAACAACCAAATTCGTCAAAAGTTTCCCAATTCAACCCAAATATTTTATAATGAGGTGTTTTAAAATAAAAATTCAGTTGACGGAGCGACTGGTAGTAAATATTGTAAAGTTCTGTAATACCGGAGGCTTTAATAATTAACAGTGAACCGGGCCTTTCTTCTGAGACGATTGGGTATGCTTCTACCTTTTTCAGAACCATTTGAGTTGAGTTGCTGGTGCGCGAGAGACGCAGTCTTTTTACTGCAGGCTGGATATAGGCTACAAGTAATTTTTCCGAAGGCAGAACAAAAACAGGTGTCCGTATTCTGCTGGTATCAACCTCAAAAAAATCAAGATTGGTGGGTGTACCATCTGCATTTTTTGAATTGGGAGTAAATATATGTCCATTGCCAAAAGAAGTGTCCAGAAAATCTGCCACTTCTACTTGATAGGCTCCGATTTGTCTTCCTAGTCCAAAAATATGATCTACTTTTTTAGGAAGATTAATTTCATATCTATCCGGTTCGCAATTCGGTGTTCCGGGAGTGCAGGCAAAAGCGGAAGCCCTGATTTCATACGCGCCGGGCAAGACTTGATTAATATTTAAGTTCTGCTCACTGCCGCTGTAAACAATATCGACTCCCGTTGCCGATTCTACCTCACCCAGCCCCATGGCGTGAACAGGATTAAGAAAACCTAAGAAGAGAAAACAAAAAACGGATAATCCTAATATATATTTTTTCATTTTCCAAAATTAGTTAACCAAATAACATAATCAACCCCGTCAATCTTACCACTTTGATTAAAGTCCCCCACAGCCACCCCGCCGCTGATAGTTTGGCCGTAGTGATTTAACC
>JAHIEZ010000032.1 GCA_018901355.1 Patescibacteria group bacterium
AAAAATTTTAAAAAAACATATGTCAAACAAAATAATTGGTATCGATTTAGGTACCACCAACTCTTGCGTCGCTGTTATGGAGTCCGGCAAACCCAAAGTTATTCCTACCGCCGAAGGTCGCAATCTTATTCCTTCTGTGGTCGAACCCGTTAAAAAATTAGTTGGAGATTTGGCCAAACGTCAGGCTATTCTCAATCCGGAAAATACCGTTTCCAGTATTAAACGTCTCATTGGTCGTCGTATTACTGATCCGGAAGTAGCCAAAGCCAAAAAACATTCCTCTTACAAAATTGTGGCCTCCAAAGATGATAGCGTTGCTGTCGAAATCGGTGGAAAAATTTACACCGCTCAAGAGATTTCAGCCATGATTTTACAAAAAGCCAAAAAAGATGCCGAAAAATATTTGGGAGAAGATGTCAAAGATGCCGTTATTACCGTTCCTGCTTACTTTGACGATTCTCAGCGTCAGGCCACCAAACAGGCTGGTCAAATCGCCGGTTTAAATGTCAAAAGAATTGTCAATGAACCTACCGCCGCCGCTTTGGCTTATGGTCTAGACAAGAAAAAAAGTGGCACCATCGCTGTTTATGATTTAGGTGGGGGTACTTTTGATATCTCGGTTTTGGAAATTGGCGATGGTATTTTTGAAGTTAAAGCCACCAATGGTGATACTTTTTTGGGTGGAGATGACTTTGATCAAAAAATTATTAGCTGGCTTTTGGAAAATTTTCAAAAAGAGCATGGAGTTGATTTGTCTACCGACCCCCAAGCTCTACAGAGGATCAAAGAAGCCGCTGAAAAAGCCAAAATCGAGCTTTCCAGTTCTCCTGAAACTGATATAAATCTGCCTTTTATTACTCAAAAGGGAGGAGAAGCTCTTCATCTGACCGTCAAACTTTCCCGTTCCGAGTTAGAAAAATTAGTTGACGATCTTATCCAAAAAACTATCGAACCGGTCAACAAGTGTTTAAAAGATGCCGGTGTTACTACTGCCGACATTAGCGAAATTCTTATGGTTGGTGGTATGACCCGCATGCCCAAGGTTCAGGAGACTGTTAAGGCCTTATTCGGCAAAGATCTAAATAACAATCTCAACCCCGATGAAGTGGTGGCCCTGGGTGCCGCCGTTCAGGGAGCTGTTCTTTCCGGAGAGGTCAAAGATATGGTTTTACTTGATGTTACCCCCCTCACCCTGGGACTGGAGACAGCCGGTTCCGTCAGAACTCCTTTAATTGATAGAAACACCACCGTTCCTACCAAAAAATCTCAGATATTTACCACCTATTCTGACAACCAACCTCAGGTAGAAATCAATGTTCTTCAGGGGGAGCGCCCCATGGCTTCAGACAACAAGTCTCTTGGTCGCTTCATTTTAGACGGCATTCCTGCCGCTCCTCGGGGCACTCCTCAAATAGAGGTTACCTTCGATATTGACAGCAATGGCATTCTTTCTGTTACCGCCAAAGACAAAAATACGGCCAAAGAGCAAAAGATCATTATTCAAAACGCCACCAATCTTTCTGAAGAAGAAGTGGAAAAAATGAAAAAAGATGCGGAAGCTCATGCCGACGAGGATGCCAAAAAACAATCTTTAGTCGAATCCAAAAATCGTCTTGATAGCACCGTTTTCTCTTTGGAAAAAATTATCAAAGACAATCCCGGTAAAGTCAAAAAAGCGGACCAAAAACAGGCCGAAGAAAAAATCAAACAAGCCAAAGAGGTCTTAGCCAAAACTGATGCTACCAAAGAAGATTTAGATAAAATTAGCGAAGAAATGAGTCAAATTCTTCAAACTATTTCGGCTGTGGTCAGCTCTGCCACCCCCCCGCCTCCCGCCTCGGATCAAGAAGCTTCCGCAGACAAAAATAACGCCGAAGAAGGTGAAGTGGTTAAAGACTAATCATGAAACCTGACTTTTATGAAGTTTTAGGGCTTAACAAATCGGCTTCTGCCGCGGATATAAAATCCGCCTACCGAAAGCTGGCCCTAAAATTTCATCCTGACAAAAATTCTTCCCCTGACGCCGAAGAAAAATTTAAACAAATAAACGAGGCCTACGAAGTCTTAAATAATGGTCAGAAAAAAGAAGCTTACGATCAATATGGCCATGCCGCCTTTGATCCCAATTCCGGTCCTTTTGCCGGTCACACTTATACCCGCCAAAACGGTCCCAGTAATTTCACCTATACTACCAACGGAGGAGACGCTTCCAATTTTGATTTTGGTGGTTTTAGCAACCCTTTTGATATTTTTGAACAATTTTTCGGTAGCTCTTTTTCCCAAAGCCGTGGCCCTAGGCTTGAAACCTACAAAGTCCAGATTAGTTTTGAAGAATCGGCCTCCGGTGTAGAAAAAAATTTCAAAATCGACGGTAGGGATAAAAAAATAAAAATTCCCCCGGGCATTGCCGATGGTCAAAGAATTAAATTCTCCGATTTTATTCTCTATGTTGACGTTCTGCCTCATAAATTTTTTAAACGCGATGGTAATGATGTTTTTGTTTCCGTCAATATCAATCTTGTTCAGGCTACTTTGGGGGACAACATTGAAGTTCCCAGTTTGACAGAGCCTATAAAAATCAAAGTCAAACCCGGCACTCAGCCCAACACCCTTATCCGTCTTCGTGGTCAGGGCATCAAAGATATCAATGGTTATGGTCAGGGTGATTTTTATATTCGTCTCATTGTCAACATCCCCACCCGCCTTACCCGTCAACAAAAATCCCTCTTCAACCAACTCGACCTCTAATTTTCGTTTTATTTTTAATTACCCATTACCCAGACTGTCATTCCGAATTTATTTCGGAATCCCAATCAGATCCTGAAACGAGTTCAGGATGACAGTTCACACCCCTCACTTTTAATTTTATCCCTCCACCTTCATTTTCTGCTATAATAACCCAATAATTTGTTATTTTAACTGGGGCGGAAAGCCCCTTTTTTAATAAAATATGGACCTAAAAAGATTACCAAAAACTGAGTTTGCCGCCGCCGTCGCTCAAATAGCCGGCGAAAGAAACATTGAGGTTCAGCCTATTCTTGATTCTATCGAAATGGGGCTAATTTCTGCCTATAAAAGAGATCAAAAAGAAAAAGGTATCGAAATTCCCGAAGAGCAGGAATTTACTGTCAATCTTTCAGCCGAAACCGGCTCTTTTGCTGTTTTTAAAGTCGGAGAAGATGGCAAAAAGACAGATGTTACCCCGCCCGGATTTGGTCGTATTGCCGCTCAAACCGCCAAACAGGTTATCGATCAAAAAATTAGAGAAGCCGAAAAAGAAGCCGTCATTGTCGAATACAAACAAAAAGTCAGCAATCTCATCTCTGGCGTAGTTCTCAGGGCTGATGACTATAAGGCCACTGTTGGTATCGGTCGCACCGAAGGCATTTGTCCCAAAAGTGAACAATGTCGAGGAGAAGACCTAGTGGTCGGTGACAAAAAAATGTTTCTCTTAAAAGAGATAAGGCAGGACGATCTTGGTCGTAGCGACATTATTCTTTCCCGTTCAGATCCTGATTTTATAGTTCAACTTTTTGCACATGAAGTTCCCGAAGTTGGCAACCAATCCGTTATTGTTGAAAAAATAGCTCGTTCCGCCGGTCAACGTAGTAAAGTTGCCGTCTCTTCCAATCAGCCGGGCATTGATCCCGTTGGTTCCTGTATCGGTCAAAAAGGTTCCCGCATTCAATCTGTTTTGGCTCAGCTTCCTGCCAATGAAAAAGTAGATGTTATCTCTTATAGTGATAATCTCAAACAATTTATTATCCAGGCTCTTTCTCCTGCCGAAAATGTTTCTGTTATCTCGGTTGAAGACGATTTGGCTATTGTTTCTGTCCCGGAAGATCAATTGGCCCTGGCCATTGGTTCCGGCGGTGAAAATGTCAGGTTAGCGGGGATTTTGCTTGGTCGGGAAATAAAAATCAACTCTCAACAGTCAGACTCAAAAAAACCGTCAAAAACAGTCAAAAGTAAGACTAAGACAAAGGTTAAATCTAAAAAATAAATAAATTGGTCTGCTTCTGTTTTTCAAAAATTTGCTTATGGTTAAAAAAAATACTTCAAATCAATTTCGCCCCCCCATTGTCACTCTTATGGGTCACATTGACCATGGCAAGACCACTCTTTTGGATAAAATTAGATCCAGCCACCTTTGGAAAAAAGAAACCGGCGGTATTACTCAGCATATAGCTGCCTATCAGGTTAAACTGGAAAATCATTCCACCCCCATTACTTTCATCGACACTCCCGGTCACGCTGCCTTTGTCAATATGCGTCAGACCGGTTCTCAGATTACCGATCTTATCGTTTTAGTCGTTTCCGCCACCGAAGGTCTAAAAGCTCAAACCAAAGAATGTCTCAAGCTTATAGACAAACTGTCTCTGCCTTTTATTGTTGCCATCAACAAAATCGATATGCCCAATGCTTCCGCCGATAAAGTTAAAGGTCAATTGGTCGAGTTGGGTCTTTCCCCCGAAGACTATGGTGGCCAAATTTCCTGTTTGCCCCTTTCTGCCAAAACCGGTCAGGGCGTAGATAAGCTTTTTGAAACCATAATTTTAAACGCTGAGGTTATGGAGCTAAAAAGCCAACCCCAAGCCCCCTTGGAAGCCTTTGTGGTTGAGTCGAAATTAGATGCCCGTCGGGGACCGGTTGCTAGCCTAATCGTCAAAAAGGGCACTCTTTGTCTGGGTGACACCGTTTATCTTCAAGATCAGGCCGTCAAAATCAAGTCCATTATTGATCCTTTTGGTGTTTACGTCAAAAAAATATTACCCGGTTTTTCCGCTGAAGTTTTAGGTTTTGCCTCTCCACCGGGGGTTGCCAGTCTCATCACCGCCACTCCCGTTTCTTCTGCCAAAACAGAAACTCCTCTTGAGGGAAAATGTTCTGACAAATCTTTAGCCATTATCCTTAAAGCTGATACTCAGGGTACCCTAGACGCCCTTTTAAAAAGTTTTAACGAGGATGTTTTTGTTGTCCACTCCGGTATCGGTCCCATTAGTGAAAATGATGTCTTTTTGGCCTCTTCTTCTTGTACTCAAATTTTTGCTTTTAATCTAAAAACAGATAAATTTATTGAAAAATTAGCCAAAAACCAATCCGTTCGTCTTTTTCAATCCAAAATAATTTATGAAATTATAGATGACATCAATCATCAGGTCCTAAGGATACTGGAGCCCACCATTGACGAAACCACGGTTGGTGAAGGCAAAATTATCGCCGAATTTAACATCAACAAACAAAGGATTGCCGGAGTCAAAACTCTTTCCGGCCAATTGACCAAAGGGGCCACCATTCATCTTAAAAGAGACGATAAAATTATCAAAGACAGCAAAATTGATAGTATCAAACAAGGGAAATCTGATGTGGATAAAGTCAAAACCGGCACCGAATGTGGTCTCACTTTTAAACCCTACATTGACTTTAAGCTAAATGATGTTATAATATCCTATTACAAGACTGAGGAATAAAAAAAATGAGTCCTCGTTCAGGCTTATTTGAGTTAAATAACAATAATATTAGTCCTACTAATATGAAAAACTATAACGTTGATTTCATCAAAAACTTACTTTCCACCGCCAAATCAGCTCTGATTGTCAGTCCTCAGCTTTCTATGGATTCTATTTCCGCCTCTTTGGCTTTGGCTCTTACTCTAAAAAAAGCCGGTTTATCGGTAAAAGTTTATTGTCCTCAAAAAACAGATCAAAATTACAGCAAACTCTCTGGTCTGGATCTTTTAAGTGACAGCTATGCCAGCAACGATTTGACTATCAGTATTAGTCATCCTTTGGACAAAATAGATCAGGTCTCTTACAACGATGACAACAATCTTTTAAATTTAGTGGTCAAGACCAAGGCCGATTCTCCTCAGATTGATAGCAACAATATCACCATCAACAACCAATCTTCTTCCGCCGATGTTTGTTTTATCCTGGGAGATGAAACTGGTTTGGGAGTTGACAGCCAAATGGTAAACAAGGGCAATTGGGTCTTTATTTCTCCCACCAACGTCCAAAAAGCTTGGGCCAAAGCTACTTTAGTTGACCAGGATGCTCCTTTTTGTGAAATTTTTTCCTTCCTTCTGCCCATGTTGGGTTATACTCTTGATCCTGATTCTGCCAAAAACCTCTTAATTGGTCTTCGGGTTTCTACCCAATCCTTTTCAGTTAATGTTTCCCCGGAAACTTTTACTGCCGGTTCCGTTTGTCTTCGGGCTACTCAAGTTCAGCCTCCTCAGGCTCAACCTCTTACTTCTACTCCTTTGACCTCAGTTGAGACCTCTCCTGTTGCCAAATTTCAGCCCAGCAAAGGTTCCGATATTCCTCTTAGCTAATCCTGTGTTATAATCCCTAATCGACTTTTATTGGTTTTTTGGTAGCCATTCCAAGATTATTATTTACTGATATAAGCCGTTTACTATGGCATTAAGCAAAGAAGAAAAAAGCGACATTGTTAAAAAATATTCTCAAGCTAAAGGTGATACCGGCTCTCCCGAAATTCAGGTCGCCATCCTCAGCCTGGAAATAGAAAAACTCCAACAGCATTTGGGAGAAAATAAACATGATTCTCCTGCCAAAAGAGGCATTTTAAGCAAAATTGCCAAAAGGCGTCGTCTTTTGCGCTACCTTTCAGAGCATAGTCAGGATCGTTACAAAAAAATTATTCAAACTTTAGGTTTAAAAAAATAATTTAAACAGCCAAATTTATGGTCCAACATCAAATCGAAATCAATCTCGGAGATAAACTTATTAAACTCCAAACGGGGCTTTTAGCTCCTCAGGCCAACGCCACTGTCTTGGCTACTTTAGGTAAAACAGTCGTTATGGCCACAGTCGTTATGGGTCAAGCCGATGATACCAAAGATTATTTTCCTCTGTCTGTCGAATTCATGGACAAACTTTATGCCGGTGGCATCATCAAATCCAGCCGTTGGCTCAAAAGAGAGGGAGGTTTAGTTGATGAGTCAATTTTAGTCGGTCGTCTTATCGATCGGGCTATCAGGCCTCTTTTCCCCGCCGGTCTTACCAATGAGGTTCAGCTATTGGTTACTGTCTTAAGCAACGACAAAACCCAAGATTTGGTTATCCCTTCCTTTTTAGCCGCTTCTGCCGCTCTTTCTATCTCGGATATTCCTTTCAATGGCCCTGTTTCCGCCGTTAGGATTGCCCAAATAGACGGTAAATTGGTGGCCAATCCTACTCTAACTCAGTTAAATCAGTCCAATCTTGATCTTTTACTTTGTACCGCCCCCTCTGGTGTCAACATGATCGAAGCCGGAGCCAACATTGTTGACAATGATACTTTTCTAAAGGCCATTACTTTGGCCAAAAGTGTCGGAGACAAAATAAACAAACAATTACTCGATTTTGTCAAAACTTGCGCTAAGAAAAAAGTAGAATTTACTTCCGCCCTTCCCTCAGACGAACTGGTCAAAGAAGTTGACGCTCTTATCAAAAAAGATATCGAAAACTTTTTAGAAAATGGTGCCGATGACGGCAAACACATGATCTCCGAAGACCTAATTGTCAAAAAAGCCTTGGATCACTATCAGGACAAAATAGAAAAAGAGGAAGTGACTGTTTCGGCCGTAGTTCAAGCGGTTCAGGCTTTAGTCAAAAAAAATCTTCGTAGCCGTACTCTTGCCGGTCTCCGTTTTGATGGCAGAAAGGCAGATGAGCTTCGTCCTCTCTCCGCCCAAGTTGGAGTTTTGCCCTGTACTCACGGTTCCGCCTTTTTTCAACGAGGTCTGACGCAAGCTCTTACTATCACCACCTTAAGTTCTCTTAGAGATCAACAAACCATTCAGGATTCTTTTGGAGACAGCGACAAACGCTATATTCATTACTATTCCGGTCAACCTTTCTCCACTGGTCAAACCGGCCGTATTGGTCGTCCGGGCCGACGCGAAGTTGGTCACGGTGCGCTGGCCGAAAAAGCTCTTTTGGCTGTCATTCCTTCGGTCGAAGATTTTCCCTACACCATCGTTTTAAATTCAGAAGTACTTTCTCAAAACGGCTCTTCTTCCATGGCTTCTACCTGCGGCTCTACTCTTTCGCTTTTAGACGCCGGTGTTCCTCTCAAAGACAAAGT
>JAHIEZ010000005.1 GCA_018901355.1 Patescibacteria group bacterium
ATTTTAAAGCCTTAGCAGAACTTTGGCGAGTTGAAAGATCGGGCTGAGGATAGGGGTCAACTTTCTGAGTACGAAGATCGGCAACTTTTTGATAACGAAGCTTTTTTATCTGATCAATTTTGGCGGCCATGGCCTATTTTACACAAAATGCCTAGTTAATGGAAATTATCTTGTAGGTAACTTTACCGACAGGAGCATCGACTTCGATTTGATCGTTAATTTTTTTGCCCAAAAGAGCTTGACCAATAGGAGATTGATGAGAAATTTTGTTTTGGGAAGGGTCGGCCTCCAGGTTGTCAACAATTTGGAAAACCTGTTCGTCTTGATCGGTCAGTTTAATTTTGACCTGGCAGCCAAGCTCGACAGTTTGGCAATCACCCTTTTTTTGATTGAGAATTTTTGAACCGTTTAGGGCAGTTTCCAGTTTGTCAATTTTTTCCAAGACTAGTTCCAGCTCTTCTTTTAGCTGTTGGGCCAAACCGTCCTGGCCAGATTCGTCCGGTTGGGCTACTTCTTCCACTTGGGTAACCAGGTGTTCTCTTTTTTGCTCTAAAAGAGCCAGCTCATCTTTTATTTTTTGATAGCCGTCTTTGGTAAAAAGGGTTGATTGAGTCATTTTAAAACAAGTCTTTAAATAAAAAAAGCCAAAAAACAAGCCCCTAAGGCTGGTTTTTTATGGCATGTGCTAGATATTATGATAAAGCTTGGCTTTTGTCAAATGAAAAATTTTTAGTAGAATAGAGTATGTTGGACTTTTGGAGAGTAAGACCAAAAAAAAGAAAAGTAAAGATAAGAAAAAAAGGAGTAATCTTTAGCAATCCTGACGGGCTTAAAAAAAGCTTGTTTAGACTGGGTAATTTAGTTTTAATTGGATCTTTTGGCTATTTTTGCTACCTTTACCAACCAATAATCGGAGCTTGGCTTAAATATCAAAAAACTGAAGAAAGGGGTTTGATCGAAAAAATTGAAGAAATAAAACCAACAGAAACAAAAAAAGAGGAAGTAATAAGACAGGTGGATACCAATAATTTTTGGATAGAAATACCGAGAATTGTGGCCAGAGCTCAGATTGAAGCCGAGGTGTCCCCTTTTGATAAAAATGAATATTTGCCGATATTGAAAAATAATTTAATTGCTCAAGCCAAGGGTTCGGCTCTGCCGGGAGATGGCCCGGGGAAAACCATTTATTTGTTTGCCCATTCAACCCAACAGGAGATAAAGATGGCCAGAAATAACGCTGTTTTTTATCTTTTGGGAGAAATGAAAATAGGTGACAAAATTGACGTTGGATTGGAAAACAAAATTTATCGCTATCAGGTTTATGAAAAAAAAGTGGTGGAAGCCAAAGAGGTGGGTTATCTTGGTTATCAATGGAAAGGCAGAGAAGTATTGATTTTGCAGACCTGCTGGCCCTTGGGAACAAATTGGAAAAGACTGCTGGTTTTCGCCCAGTTGGCAGAAATAATTTAGGGTATAATTTAAGCGATTATGGATCTTGATTTGATAGAAGGCGAAGAAGAAAGTTTGTGGAGAAAATTGGAGCCTTTTTTGGATAAAGATAAAGAAAAAATTAGAAAAAGTTTTGATTTTGCTTGCTTGGTGCATAAAAATCAAAAAAGAGAATCGGGGCAGAAATATATTTGCCATCCGGTTTGGGTGGCTAAAATAGTAGCCCAGATGAAATTGGGATCGGAAGCGATAATGGCGGCATTGCTACATGATTGTATAGAAGACAGCCCAACCAAGATTGAAGAGATTGCTAAAAAATTTGGAGACGAGGTGGCTTTGTTGGTAGATGGCTTAACTGAAGTCAGAAAAAAAACACACGGAATAGAGATTCATGAAAAAAATATCCAAGCTTTTAGGCGATTTTTGTTTTCATCAGTGAACGACGTGCGGATTTTAATGATCAGATTGGTAGACAAACTTCACAACGGTCTGACCATTGGGTACTTAAGTCCGGAAAGACAGAAAAAATATGCCAAGAGAGTGCTGGGTATTTATGGACCGGTGGCCGAATATGTGGGTATGCATTATTTTAAAAAAAGGTTGGACGATATTGCTTTTGAAATTTTATATCCAAAAGAAGCAGATGAGCTAAAAAAATGGCTGGAAAAAAGAAAAAAAGTTGAATTGAAAAGTTTGATTCGGATTAGAAGAGAAATCAGAAAAATGTTGAAAATTAATCACATCAAGGGGGTAAAAATTCAAGGTCGAATTAAAAGCTTGTACAGTACTTATAAAAAAATGGAAGAGAAGGGAAAAGACAGAGTAAAAGATAGGATAGGACTGAGGGTTTTGACCAAATCGACCATAGACTGCTATACCATTTTGGGTTTACTTCATTCAAAATATGCCTATCTGTATGATGAATTTGATGATTATATCTCAACCCCAAAACCAAGCGGTTATCGCTCACTGCAGACAACCTTAAAATGGAAAGAGGGAATAACGGCGGAAATTCAGATAAGAACCTATGACATGCACGACTTTAATGAATTTGGTCCGGCTTCACATCTTGCTTACAAGTATGGATCAGGCAGTTTGGGCGGTGGCTATGAATGGGTGAGAGATTTGGTGGCTTGGCAGAATAGTGAAAAGGGGGTAAATAATTACCGAATAAATGTACTGACAAAATATATTTATGTTTTTACCCCCAAAGGAGATACGATTCAACTGCCCTGTGATTGTACCGCTTTGGATTTTGCTTATAGGATTCACTCGGGTCTGGGCAATCGCTGTGTGGGAGCAAAAATTAACCAAAAAATGGCTAAAATAGACTCAAAACTAAAAACGGGAGATATGGTGGAAATCTTGAAAAGCAAGAAAGTAAATGTTAGTAAAAATTGGCTGGAAATGGTAAAAATGTCGGCTTCAAAAGAAAAAATCAGAAGGGCTTTGACGGAAAAATCTGATACAATCAAGTATGAAAGTGGAAGATAAAATAAAAGAAATAAAAGCCATAAGTGAAGAAATTATTGGTTTTGACGAGTTGACAGCTGATTTGGCCAAAAACGAAAAACTGATTGCCTATGATGGTTTTGAACCTTCCGGAAAGATTCATATTGCCCAAGGTTTGATGAGGGTTTTGATAATAAACAAACTGATCGAGGTTGGCATTGATTTTAAAATATTGATAGCTGACTGGTTGGCCTATGCCAACAATAAACTTGGCGGTGATTTGGAAAAAATAAAAATTACCGGTGAGTATTATAAACATGTTTGGAAGGCCTGTGGATTGAACGATTCAAAAGTTGAATTTTTATGGACGTCTAATTTGGTAAAGGACGATGATTATTGGTTTTTAGTCATGAAAATAGCAAAAAATACTACTCTAAAAAGAATAATTCGTTGTTCTCAGGTCATGGGAAGATCGGAAACCGGTAATTTGTCTGCAGCCCAAATTTTATATCCAGCAATGCAAGCGGCGGATATTTTTTATATAAAAGCTAATATTGCCCAAATGGGACTCGACCAAAGAAAAGTGAATATGTTGACAAGACAAATCGCCGACGAAATAGGTTATAAAAAACCGATTGCTATTCATCATCATATGATAATGAGTTTATTACCTCCCGAAAAAGATGGCCCTAAAGATAAAATTGAAAGGTCAATTAAAATGAAAATGTCTAAATCAAAACCCGATTCTGCTATTTTTATGAGCGATTCACCTGAGGAAATAAAAACAAAAATATTGAAGGCTTATTGTCCAACAAAAATAGTGGTCGATAACCCGATAATGGAATATTTTAAATACATTGTTTTTTGTGGATTTGAAAAAGTTGAAATAAAAAGAGAGAACAAATTTGGGGGAGATGTAACTTATCTTAACTATGAAAGTTTTCAAACAGATTATGAAAATGGAAGTCTTTTTCCTTTGGATGTGAAAATTAATTTGGTTAGATATCTTAATCAAATGCTACAACCAGTAAGAGACTATTTTATAAACAATCAGGAAGCAAGAAGTCTACAGGAACAAGTAGAAAGTTTTACAAGAAAGGCCTAAAGTTTGGTGTCAAAATAAAAGTTTACCGGACCATCATTTATGCAGTGTACTTTCATATATGCTCCAAATTTTCCGGTGACAACAGTTGTTTTTTGAGAGATTAAAGAGGAGACAAGATTGTCAAAAATTTTTATAGCCAATGCGGGTTTTTTGGCTTTTAGAAAATTAGGTTTTTTGCCAGAAAATTGTGCACAAAGAGTAAACTGAGGAATTACCAGTAAGGGTTGATTTTTGTCTTTTAATGAAAAACAGAATTTTCCGTTTTCGTCCGGGATAAGACGATTTTGGGTTATTAGAGAAACGGCCGTATCGATATCTGATTTATCATCCTGTTCGTCAATGCCAACAAAAATCAATAAACCAGAATCGATTTGAGATATTTTTTGTTTATTTATAAAGATCGAAGCAGATTCAACTTTTTGAATTAAGATTCTCATAAAATATAAAAATAATTTTTATAATTCGAAACTAATGTTTAATTTTAACAAATTAAAAATGTTATTTATTAATTATATATTGCATAAAAAAATTTTTGTGGTAATATCAACTCAATTTATCTTCAAAGTATGTCAAACCAAGAGACATTGTCAAAAACTCCAAACGAGATGGCGATGAGAGTTTCTTTTGAAGAGCAAGCTACAGTTTTATTGTCTCAACTAGAGCGTTTTAGAAAAACAGGATTGATAACTAGATGCGGATTAGAGGTGGAATATGGACTAATTGAAAGAAGTGATTGGAATCAGTGCCCCCAAAAAAAGAGGGACGATATAATTGCAAGGACTGGTGGTTACGCTGACGTAGAATTGGGAGCAGCTCAAATAGAAATTAGAACGGAACCTTTTTGTTTGGAAGATGGAGGATCAGAAGTTTTGTTGGATCAACTAGAAAGTCGAGATGCAACAATCAATCAACACGCTCAAGATTTAAATTTATATTTGATAAGCCATGGAACTAATCCTTTTGTCGCTACCCGCGGAATTGAGAGAACAGCTTTGTCAAAATATGTGTTGGTACCCAACCATCATAATAATTATCAAAGATCTCAAGATACTTTTGTGGGTAATGGCCAAAAAATAGATATTGGTGATGCGGCTATTATCGGAATAACCAATTCGGTACAAGCAAATATTGAAGCCGCTGATGCCGGTGATGCAGTAGATATGGTAAACAGATCTTTTGCGATTGGGCCAATGGCTGTTAGTTTTTTTGCTAACGCAAGATTCTTAGAAGGCAAAGACACGGGGATACAAGACATAAGAATGATTGCTTGGGAAATCAGTCACGATACGAGAAACGAGGACGACTTGAAGGCGGGAAATATAACCAGGGTTGGACTTCCCGGTTGTTATTATGATTCTTTGAACGGATATTTTGATCACATATTAAAATATCCTTTTATTTTAGATGCCCCAGAGGCGGCAATGGCGGTAGGCATAGGATTAAATTGGCAAGATAGTAGAATCAAGGTGATCGGAGATTCCCTGGTGGCTGAGTTTCGACCAGTATCTACACAAGCGACTCCTCAATTGAATTTTTGTGCCATGATGTTTTACGTGGGGAGACTCCTGTGGGCAAAAGACCACCAAGAGCAATTATTGCCAATGATAAAAGTTCAACAGAACCGAAACGAAGCAATGTATTTTGGTAGTCAGGCTAAACTGTGGACAAATGTAGGAATTGGAATTAAGAGAATTCCTGCCGGTGAAGCAAAAGTGATTGAGGTTAAAAGAGCGGAAGAAGCTTTGGCTTCACGTGGAATTTTAACCAAAATCTGCAAAGACGCTTTGTCTTTATTGCATAAAATGACAAAAAGCGGATCTGAAGTTTTGGCTGAAAAAAGAGAGACATTTGTTGGACAAGGAGCAGATGACCGTTGCGCCCTGTTTACCGCTCTTGAAAAAACAGGAGGCATACGATAAAAATGGTTGAAGTAGTAAAAACAGAAACATATTTGATCGCCATTGACTTACCAAAACCTTTTCCTTTGGGTTTTGGAACATTGAAACAATTGCCACGAGTCTTATACAAAATAGAACTATGTTGCAACAAAAAATTTTTTGTGGGATGGGGAGAAGCTAGTATAGATTTTCCTTTTGTTGATTATGATGCTTACGATATATACGATGCTCTTAAAAAAAATAAAATTGACGGAAAAATTATAAAAAACAGAAAAGAACTATTGACTGATAAAAATATTCGTAAAAATTTGTTAAAAAAGACTCCAGCGGCTTTTGCGGCTTTTAATATGGCAATCGATGATGCTTTTGGAAAAATAGAAAATAAAAACTTAATGAGTTTTTATGGAAAAAGAAGACGGGGAATGAAATCCCTTTATAGCATTTCTTTTATGAAAAACCCCTCTTTGGTTTTACAAGAAGCTGAAAAAAGATTTAATCAGGGATATGTTCCCAAAATAAAAGTAGGAAAAAATATTTCCAGTGATGTAGAAATAATTATTAAAATGGAAACCAGTAAAAAAAGGAAATTTATTTATGCGCTAGACTTTAATGCTCAATATACAAAAAAACAATTTTTAAAATTGATTAATAAACTAAAAATATCAAAAGTTTCCTTAAATAAAATTTTGTTTATGGAACAACCAACCACCGTTAAGCAAGGTATTAGAGCAATGTCTGATGTTAAAAAAAGGATTCGAAAATTATTTAAAAAAAATATTGTTATTATCGCAGACGAATCTTTTGTAAATTTAAAAAATGCAATTACTTGTGTAAACAACGGGATAGGTCTTAATTTTAAAATCCAGAAAATTGGTGGTATTTTTTATGCTAGAGAAATTGAAAAAAGAATCAAAAAAATGAAAAAAATAAAAGTTAACTCAATTGTGGGAGGAACTTTTCCAACAGCAATAGGTCGGGTTTATGATCAGCAGGCTGTTTGTGTTTTGGATAGCGTCAATATGCCAGGGGATGGAATGGAGCCCTCAACGGATTGGTTTTGTAAAGAAAAACACCTAATACGGGAGTCTTTTGAGAGAAAAAACAAGGAGGGGGTTTTCTTTCA
>JAHIEZ010000033.1 GCA_018901355.1 Patescibacteria group bacterium
GGTGCCTACTTTGGTGGTTGATAAAATAGCTAAAACGGCCAGCAAAAAACCAGCCAAAGCACCGCCACTAAAGCCGGGCATAATTTTTTGAGGATAGAAATTAAAAGGGAGAAAACCGAGATAAGCGCCAGCCGTAATGGCCGCCAAAATGGTGACTGGCCATAGGGACACATCAGCCGAGAAGCGCAAGGCTAAAAAAGCAATCGTTAAAGCAGCAATAACGACAATGCCTGGCAATTGACCGTCAAATCCCTTAGCCCAATTGACAATGTTTGTCAGAGAAACAATCCAAAAAAGAGCAAAAATATCCGCCAAGATCCAAATACTGCGAGCTTCGCCAAGGAGATTAAAATAGATTCGTGGCTGGTCAAGTTGGATAATGCCGTTGAAGGGATTAGTGATGAAAGCAATGCCAATTCCTGAAGCAACCACCAACCCTGCAGCCAAAGAAAGAACCCCCAATCTTAGATAGGGACTAAGATCAAAGCGATCATCGATAGTTCCTAGCACGATGATTATCGTTGCTCCAGCCAAAATGCCTTTAAGATATTGATCTAAAGGTAAAAAAATAAACGAAGCCAAGAGGATACCTAAAAAAATAGCAATCCCTCCACCTCTAGGCACTGGACAGGTATGAGTGTCTTTTGGGCGCTTGGTTTTTTTTGGGTCTTCCAACCAGCCCAGACGTCGGTAGATAAAGATAACCAACGGTGTAGCCAAAAAAGAGATAAGCGTTGCCGTTAAAAGAGGGAAAAAAATTAGATTTCTGGTTAAAGACCAATCCATCAAACGACCAGTTTAATTATTTGAACTAGAGTGATTAAACAAAGCAGACTAAAAATGACGCTTGTTGCCATCAGTATTTCTTGAAGTAATTTTTCTATTTTGGGAATTAAAGAGAGAAAAAAGAAATTAGCCAAAAAAGCAACCAAGGAAAGTCCGGGAAGAATTAAAAGGCCAGCAGGATAAGTTAACTGTTCATTTCCCCAGGGCCGACTGTAAAATAACGGTAATTGTGGCGGCAACGACCTCCAAGCAAGAATGATAATCCCCAACTGGGTCAACAAAAGAATCACATTAACTTTTTTCATTGGTAGTATTTTATCACAACTAACGAAGGATGCGGTGGAAAAGGGAGAGTCGGTCGGCTTGGAGTTCGAGAGTATAGTCAGCTTGCAAGAGAGCTTCTAAGCTAGGAAAAGGAAGGTTTTTTTCCGTAATAATATAACGAGGTGGGTTTTCTGAAAGAAGATTGATTGTTTCTTCAAAACCGTCAAAATCCTGGATGTGGTAGGCGACTGTATAGCGGCCAACCGGCAGCCGATTAGCTAAAGCATAGATGGACGGTTGATTACCCCAGATAAATATTTTTTCATCTGGCTGGGTATGGGTTCTAAGATATTCAGCAATTTGATAAATGGCCATGGTATGACTGCCGAAATCAGCAAAATATTCTTCTTTGGTTTTCATTTTTAAAAGATGTTGGTAAAAGTTTTGGTAGTAAGACAAATTTGGGTAGTGCCAGAATTTGAAGATTAAAAAGACGGCGATTAAACTGACTGATAAAATGATTGGGATTATTTTTTGCTTGCCTTTAAAGAAAAGTAATCCGAAAGACAAAGAAAGGGCGGGTATAACTTGAAGCAAATAGTGAGGATAAGGACGGCTGGATAAAAGGCTGGCAAACAAAGCAAAGGAAAACCATAAGACGATTAATTGGATTTGAGTGGAGATGTTTTTTCGGTAGATGAAGAGAAGAGCAATGACGGCGAGAACCGAACTACCACGGCCGATAAAGGCTAAAGGTAAACCTACAGTTTGGGGTTTATCTAATGACCAAGAAGAAAGATAGGGTATGTTTTGCAAAAAAGCCGCCGTTAAATATTGTTGAAAAGAACCTTTAGCAGCGTAATAAATAAGAGTTAATGAGATTGGCAATAAAAAGCCAGTAATCAATAAGAACAAATTTTTAAGTATGGTGTGGCTCTTACTGATTAAAACCGCCAAGATAAACAAGGCAGCAAAATCAAAGGCCGCCGGGACTTTAAAAAGAGTGGCGAAAGAAAAAAGATAGCCAATTAATAGCCAAACTGACCAAGAGATTTTTCGAGAGTTGTTTTTAAGAAAAAGGTAAAAACCAGTAAGGATAGGCAGAAGCATAAAGTTTTCCGCATTGGCCACATTACCTTCAAAAGTATGAATGCTGGTGAGAATGGCAAAAGTAGTAGTGGCAACGACAATAGCCTTTTTATTTTTGGGAAAAAGAAGTAAACAGAGTTCGTAGAAAATGAAAATGGTCAGAGAAGCCCAAAAGAAGAGCAAGACTCTAAATCGAGTAAAACTACCGGCTAGAGCTGCCAAAAGGTAAAGCATGGGTGGTTTGTTGTCATGAATGTCACGGTAAAAAACTAATCCTTTTCTTAGTGCTTGACCTAAAGTCAGATAGATACCCTCGTCGCCGTAAGTAAAAGGTTCAGATAAGGAAGGTAGTCGCAAAAGAAGAACTAACCCTAAGACTAAAATTAACCAATAAGTAGAAAGAATTTTTCTTACTCTTTTTCTATCCATAAGAATGAAAGTGAACCAAACTGTTGGGTTCTGACTGTATGATATCCAGGAATTTTTACTTCTTCAAGTGGAGCGCTGGTGATAACACCAATTTTTTGTTTATCCGGTAGTTTTTTAATAACATCTTCTTCCGTCATCAAAGCGATGCCGGTATAAAAAGGTA
>JAHIEZ010000129.1 GCA_018901355.1 Patescibacteria group bacterium
ATCCTTTCAATTGTTCAAGACTTGACAGTCCAAAGTTCTCTGTCGCCATCTACGTATAGATTTTATTAACGTACCTGCGAATAGAAATCAACAAGTATTTTACGTTTAATATTCAGGCAGATATTGTTGATGCATGTTTTGTTTAATGTACGTTAAATATTTCTTGACGTACATGATATTTTTGTATATGGTTCTTCCATCTCTCAAGAAAGGAGGATGGAGGTATGGACGATATTGGATTGTTTCTCCAATACCAGAAGGAGGTTGCAGAGTCCAAGCTTAAGACGATTGATCGTTTCCAGAAAGGGTTGCAAGAGCAGCCAGTCAAACGTACATCAATGGTCGATGTGGTGGAGCAAGTACTCATCAAGGCTGGTCGCCCACTGCACATTTCAGAGATCATCGAGATTGCTGATAGAGACTTCGGCGCCCATTTGGACAGGGATTCCGTCGTTTCTTTTGTCATCAAACGGATGAACGCCGGCAGAACCTTCATCCGGACGGCCCCCAACACCTTTGCCTTGCGGGAGTGAGTGTCCTGACGGACAGCGGTACAGTATCTTCCTTGAAACAATAGGCGATGGCGAAGGGAGGAAGGATCATGATTCACGATGTCAGTAATCTCCTTATGGGTTTTCGGGATTGTTTCAGCAGGGCGGCGGCTTTTGAATGGTTTGTCATTGTCATAACGGGATTTATCTTCCGTGTTGATCACCACGGGGTAACCTCCATGATACGGTGGCTGGCACTGCGCTCTGGTCTTTACACGGCCCTGTTATCATTTTTCCGGGCTGATTCATGGAGCATGAAGGAGATACAGAAGCGGTGGTTGCAGATCGTTTTATCTAATGCGCCCGGAGTTCAGATCCGTGACCGCTATCTCTTGATTGGCGACGGGATCAAGATTGCCAAGGAGGCGCAAAAGATGCCCGGGGTGAAGAAACTCCATCAGGAATCGAACAACTCCGGCAAGCCGGAATACATTCAGGGACATCATCACGGAGTGATAGGAATCCTCGCCGGACGGGTAAAAAAAACTCTTTTGTATTCCCCTTTGTGCGGAGCTGCATGAAGGGATTAAGGAGCTTAGAAGTTTCCAGAACAAACCGATGCCTGTCGTTGACGGCGAGGTAAAGACCAGCGTCACGACCCTGATGGCGTTTATGGCCGGTGAAGTGGTCAAAGGGATTTGTGCGCCTTGCCTGCTGGTTCTGGATGCCTACTTCGCCGTGGGGCCGGTGTTCCTGATGCTCAAACAGGTCGTTGGCGAACAAGGACAAAGATTGGCGCATATTGTGACACGGGCCAAGAGCAACGTAGTGGCCTATGAAGACCCGCCGCCAAGAACCGGCCGTCGGGGCGCCCCTCGGAAGTATGGGAAGAAAATATCCCTTACTTCCCTGTTCAATCACAAAGACCTGTTCCAGGAAGTTGTTATGGATATCTACCAGGAAAGGAAGACCATCTTGTTCTACTGTGTCGATCTCCTCTGGAAACCGATAAAAGAAAAGGTCCGTTTCGTTCTGGTCCTCGATGAAGGGATAGGCTTTATCCTCATGGGTTCCGATCTGACCCTGCCTCCTGAAGATATGATCATGGCTTACAGTTACCGCTTCAAAATCGAGGTCAGCTTCAAAGTGATGAAACATCTTATAGGCGCCTTCTTCTATCACTTCTGGACCAAGGCCTGGCCGCGAATCAGAGAAAGCAAAGAAAGGGACCTATCCTCCCTCAAAGATCGAGAAAAACACCGGATCGCTCTTACCGCCAATGCGATCGAGGCCTTCGTCAACTTCGGATGCATTGCTACCGGCATCCTCCAGATCCTCGCCCTGAACCACGAACACAGAATCTGGCAAAACTATAAAGGATGGTTACGAACCATCTCCTCAGCTATCCCTTCCGAGGAAATTGTCAAGTCCGTCATCCAGGAAGAGTTCTTCCATAATTTTCACTCTTTCAGCAATAGCGCGATCTATCGAATAATTATGTCAAAGAGAAAAAAGATTCAGTATAATGACCTGTCCGAAGCAGCGTAGGCCAAATAAAACTTTAGACTGTC
>JAHIEZ010000034.1 GCA_018901355.1 Patescibacteria group bacterium
CGGAGATGTTTCCGCCAACAGCAGTCGTCTCTACGACGACGACTGCGAAACGGCACTCTTGGTCGTTCTGACCAAGAGCACCAAGGTACAGGCCCCCTGGGGCGCCTGTGCCTACGACGCCGATGACGTCTGTCTCGATCAAATGATCGCGGCGGACATCGCTCGAGGCTTTGCGCCCGACCACATCGTGGTCGTGCAACACTAGCCTCATCCACCCGGGACATATCCACAACGTTGTGGCTCTGTGTCCCGGGAAGGGAATATGTTTGAGAGTTTTGCGGGTTGTTTGTTATCATAATTTATGCCCCGTTTTTTCAAAAAAAACCTCTTTCCTCTCCTTCTTATCTCTCTCGCCTTTCTTATCGCTTTTCTAAACTACACCCCCGACACTTTTTTAACCGGCTGGGACACTCTTCATCCCGAACTTGATTTTTCTTTAAATTTCAAACGTCTAATTTTTGGTGTTTGGCGCACCGAACAAGGCCTGGGAGCACTGGCCGCCCATGCCCACATGGCCGATTTACCTCGTGTTTTTCTTCTTTGGCTCTTTCATTTCATCCTCCCCCTCTCCACTCTCCGTTATGCTTATATTTTCCTTTGTCTCCTCCTCGGCCCTCTGGGGGTATTTTATCTGGCCAAATTTATCTTTAAAAAATTACCAGTTACCAGTTACCAGTTACCGGTTACCAGTTTTCTTGCCTCCCTCTTCTATCTTTTTAATCTCTCCACTCTTCAGCAATTCGCCGTCCCTTTTGAAATGTTCCCCACTCAATATGCTTTTCTGCCTTGGATCATTTTATACTCCCTAAAATACCTCCAAAAACCAACCCAAAAAAGCCTTTTCCTTTTTTCTATCATCACCTTACTTTCCACCCCTCAAGCTTATGCCGCTCATCTCTGGTATGCCTTTTTTGTTCTTTACTTATGTTTTTTGGCTCTTTACTCACTCTTACACCAAAACTCCCTCAAAAAATCTCTCCGTCTTATTCTTTTAACTCTCATCCTCAACTCTTTTTGGCTTCTACCCAATCTTTATTTTATTCGCACCAATGCTTCTGTCCCCCAAAACGCCAAAGTCAATCAACTTTACTCTCAAGAATTCTTGCTCAAAAACCGTCAAACCGGCTATCTTGACAATGTAGCTCTGCAAAAAGGTTTTTATTTTAACTGGAAAATTTACAATCACAACACCTCTCGTTTTGAAGAACTCTTAGCCCCCTGGCAACAACATCTCCAAAAACCTTTCGTTCAATTTATCGGATTCTTTCTCTTTTTTCTTTCTTTTTCCGGTCTTATCTTAATTTTAATTAAAAAACAAAAAGAACTAATCTCTTTTATCCCCTTTTTTCTCCTGCCCTTCATCCTTCTCCTCAACTCCACTCCCCCCTTTAAACAATTTCTCGATTTTCTCATCAAATTTCCCCTTCTTAACGAAGCTTTTCGCTTTATTTTTACCAAAATTTCTCTCTCTTTTACCTTTGCTCTCTCTCTTTTCTTTGCTTTTTTTATTCACTCTCTTTTTACTCTCTTTAAAAAAACAAAAATTAAAATATCTCTTAGTTTAGTCCTTATTTTTAGCCTCTTTTATTTTTGTTTACCCTACTTTCAATCACAGCTTATTTCCAAAAAAATGAGGGTTTCCTTTCCTTATCAATATTCAGAACTTTGGCAGTTTATGAAAAATGAACCTTCCGGAATTGTCCTTCCTCTGCCTCTACACAATTTCACCGGTTGGCAATATTACAACTGGGGCTATCAAGGCGCCGGCTTCATTTGGTTTGGCTTACCTCAACCAATCTTAGATCGTGATTTTGATCGTTGGAGCCTTTACAACCAACAAGCCTATCAAGACTTTTTTCAAGCTCTTTATGCCAAAAATCCTTTTTCCTTTTATCAAAACCTCCAAAAATATCATGTTCAATATATCTTTTGGGATCAAAATATCATCACTTCGTCTACAAAAAACCGTCAACAAATTCTTTTTAAAAATGAGATTGACTCCCTTCTTAAAATCCTAACCCAATCTCAACACCTTACCACCATCAAACAAATTGACTCTCTTTCCCTTTTTCGAGTAAATCCTATTGCCTCTATCCTAAATCAACAAAACAAAAACGGCTCTGATCAAAATCAAGACCTCCCTCCAATTATCCTTTCTGATATTCCCATCCCCGCTGAATACCAAGAAAACATCGCTCTCATTTCTCAAAACCTCGATTTTCAAAGCCAAAATAAAACTGTCGGTATCAACCTCGAACTTCCACAACTAGAACACGGTCAATCTTACCAATTCGCTTTTAAATCCAAAAACATCCTTGGTTTACCTCTAAGAATTTGCCTCAAAAACAACTACAACAACATCTGCACTCTTTACGAACAACTCGATCAATCTCAAACTTCAAATTGGAGTTATTTTTCTCTACCCACCATGGACAATTTTAGTGGTTTCAATCTAAGTATCGAAAACATTTCTATTGGTGATTATTTTTCTCACAACCAATTGGAAGAAATTATCATTTCGAAAATCGAAAGCATCTCCCCTTCATCAAACACTACCCTTTTTAATGTCAAAATACCTTCACAAATCTTCTTTACCAAAGTCAAAATTTCCTCTTCAACAAAAGAAATCACTTTCCCTCAATCTTTTCATTCCGGCTGGTTAGCCTTTTATTTTTCCGGCCTTCGTCCTGTTTTTCTCAAAGACCACACTCTGGCCAACAACTGGGCCAATTCTTGGTCTTTACCAATTACCAGTTACCTGCCTGCCGGCAGGCAAGACCCGTTACCAGTTACCATCTATATCTTATTCTGGCCCCAGCTACTAGAATTTATCGGCTTTGCCCTTCTCGTTCCTACCCTTGTCTACCTTCTAAAAAAACCCAAAAATCAATAAACCTGATTATGTGTCCCAATGTCATATAACCAAACTTCATCATTCATCTTTCTGTAAATCACTCTCATATCTCCACTCAAACCAAAAGACCAATAATCTCTTTTTTCTCCCCTTAACCTATGATTCCTCAAAACTGGATTACTCGCATCTACCATAAACATTCTTATTCTTCTCTCAAACTTTTTTTCTAACTTTACATTTCCTCGTACCCGTTTCTTATAATTTTTTACAAAATTAGCATGATATTTAATTTTCATTCAATTTTTTCAACAAATCATTCGCATTTTTAGCTTCAAATATATTTTCCCCTCTCTCAAAATCTTTATCCATTTGTGCATATCTTTCCATCGCCTTTTTACTTAACACAAACCCAGAATCTTCCACCACCACTCTCAACTCCTTTTTAGCCAATCTAGATAACAGCACCCTAACAACCTCCTGCAAAGAAGAAAAACCCAAAGCCTCAGCTTCCACTTCAGCCCGTTGTCTTAAACTCAACGAAATCGGAATTTGTAACACGGTTCTATTCATCATTACTATAGTAATACAATTATAGTAAAAAGTCAAATATCTAATTTCTTAAATCCAAAACTTATCCTATAATCTTGACAAATTCACCTTTTTAAGTTATAATTCTCTCATTGTTTTCCGCCAAAAGAGATTGCCTCTTTTGTGCCGAAAACAACCGTACTTTGACAAACAACCGCATTTGCGACGCTTTTTGTCCCCGCCCCTGCTGGGGCCAGCAAGCGTCGCAAAAAAGCAAAACAAAGAAAAGGAGTACTCCCCATGTTCGTCAACCTGTTTGGAACCCAAGCAATTATGTTCTGGGGACTTGTCGGTCTCGTCGGTATCATTCTCGCAGCCAAGATTTACTCAGGAGGTTCGAAAATGAAGTGGAGTGGTGTGCCAAAAAACATCAGGATGACTGCTGTTGCTGTCATCCTGATCATCCTCTCTCTGTTCGTCTGTTACAGGCTCGGCCTCTTAAAGGTCGAAGCCGAAGCGCCGGCGGAAGAACATCGCGGGTATTTAAACATCCGTGATGCCTGGTTCGAAAAAAATCCCGCTGTGGAAGGAGAGACAAACACCCTGTTTGTCAATCTTCACAGTCAGTGGGGACTGCCTCCCGATTGTGACACGGAATTCCGCGTCACTCTCAATGGAGAACCAATTTACGAGTGGTTGTTTGACACCTCTGTGGCAATCAGCCAGACAATGGCCATCCCTTTTTACACTCCAAACAATCTAGGGTACAACTGCGCCATGATCATCACCAGACGACTAGACAATTTTCTCGGAGACACTGTTCCTCGATACGTCTATGTCGTCATGGCACCCACGCCCACACCGACCGCGATAACTCTCTATCTCCCCTTCGTGCTACGCTAAGCGTTCATTCCGACCGGACAGGCCAAAAACCTACCCGGTCGGGTTCCCCCTTTTGCTTTTTTTCCCTGCGGTTGTTTGTCTCTTAAATTTCCCCCACAAAATTTTTATCCCAACTCCCGAATTTTCTCTAATTCCTTCTCGTTTCTAATAATATGATCATAAAATGATCTCTGCCATTTAAATGATTTCAATCCCTCCAGATGGATTGATTTCGACGATGTTGTTTTTAACGCATTAATTATCTTCGACAATGTGTTATGCCTCCGAGAATACACATAATTTTCATTTGACCCCGTAGGGACAATCCTAGGATTGTCCCTACCATCTGGATTGTCAATTTCTAAAATTAAATGAACATGATTCGGCATTACCCCATATTTACCCAATCGCAAATCCCCAAAATGATTTTTAACCCAATTAATTTGCCTATTCACAATCTTTCCATATTTATTTAAAATCATCCGATTATTTTTTATTTCTCCCAAACATTCCTCTCTCTCTCTGCAACACAAATTGTAATAAAATAACAACCACATCCCGAATAATCCCACGTTTTTAATCTATTTAATTTCCTATTTTTAATCACCCTCGCCTAATTTCTTAATCACTTCTCCTATTTTCTTCCCTATTTTCTCAAAATCCTTTTCTTTTAATCCCTTACTAGTCTCCATCGGACTACCCAGCCTTATTCCCGACGGTTCAAACGGTCCGGCTTTATCATGCGGTATTGTATTGGCATTACAAACTATCCCCGCTTCCTCCAAAGCTACCGCTGCCTCTTTGCCCTTCTCAAATCCAACTTCTACCACCATCAAATGATTCTCCGTTCCATATACTTTTAAACCTTCCGACCTTAAACTTGTCTCTAAAGCCTTAGCGTTTGCCACCACCTGCTTGGCATACTGGCCAAACTCGGGTTTACCGGCCTCCTCAAAAGCCACCGCCATCCCCGCAATCGTATTCATATGTGGTCCTCCCTGCAATCCCGGAAACACCGCCCTATCAATTTTTTTTGCCAAATCGATGTCTTTATTCAGTCCTTTTTTGGTCACTCCAATCACCGCTCCCCTTGGACCCCGCAAACTTTTATGTGTCGTTGACGTTATTACATCAACAAACGGTGAGGGGCTCGGATGCACTCCTCCCACCACCAAACCTGCAATATGAGAAATATCAGCCACCAACCAAGCACCCACTAAGTCGGCCATCTTGCCAAACTTTTCCCAATCCAAAATAAAAGGATAAGCCGTTGTCCCCGCCATAATCATTTTTGGTCTACTTTGCTCTACTAATTGTGCTAGTTTGTCATAGTCAATTCGTCCATCCTCCTCCACGTCATATTGCACACTCTCAAAATATTTTCCCGAAAAAGTGATCTTGGGATGTCCATGGGTCAAATGTCCTCCTGCCGACAATTTCAAACCACAAATTTTATCCCCCGCTTCCAGCAAAGCCATCTGTACCGCACTATTAGCGGGGCTTCCCGAATAAGGCTGAACGTTTAAATGTTCCACTCCGAAAAGTTTTTTACCCCTCTCTTGGGCCAATATTTCTATCTCGTCTACCAGGCCATTTCCTTGATAATAACGCCTGCCTGGATAACCTTCCGCATACTTATTGGCCAAACAGCTCCCCACCGCTTCATATACTCCCTCAAAGGCGATGTTCTCACTCGGTATCAAATTAATCTGCTTTTCTTGTCTCTCTTTTTCTTTACTAATCAATTCAAATACTTTATCCATAGTCTTCTCATTTTACACCATCCATTCTACTCCCACCCCCTCGCTTTAATTTCTCTCATGATTTTTTTATGTATCATTTCGGCCTTCCCTTGTCCCCCCACTCTCACCCAATCTTTCTCTTTCTTTACTAGCCACCTATAAACACTGGCCACTTTTCGCAATTTCTCTTCTTTCTCAAAAATTGTCCTCTCTTTATCTCTCAATCCCATTCTTTTCACGGCTTCTTCGGCCGGCACATCTACCCAAAACGTCAAATCTGGTACTACAGAAACCCTCTTGTTCAGTCTCAACAACCACTTTCTGTCCGCTACCACTGCTCCATAAGCCACCGTCGAACCATAGTATCTATCGCTTACCACCACCACTCCTTCACCCAAAGCCGGTCTTATTGCCTCATTGGTATGATCTATCCTATCTGCCACAAAAACCATTTGTAAGGCCAAAGGGTCCAGTTTCTGTCTCCTTCTTACCACTTCTTCCACCAGTTTACCCGCCGCTCCATCGGTATGTTCTGACGTCAACAATACCCTTACCCCTCTTTTTTCCAAATCCTTGGCCAACATCCTAGCTTGAGTACTTTTGCCACTACCATCAATCCCTTCAAAAACTATAAATTTACCTCTTTTCATTTTTGTCAAAATTTAAATAAATCTTACTTGCCGTTGGTCCTTTTTGTCCAAAATACTTACTTCCCAATCTTTTATCCCCATACGGTACTTCTGCCGGACTGCTCATCATAATAAAACAAATCTGAGCCACTTTCATTTCTCCATACAATCTTATTGGTGATCTTGAAATATTACTCATTTCAAAAGTCAACTGACCTTTAAAACCGGGATCTACATAACCCGCTGTTGCGTGTATCACCAAACCCAATCTTGCCAAAGAACTTTTACCCTCCAGTTTCCCCGCCAAATCTCGTGGTATAGCAAAACTTTCTACTGTCGATCCCAAAATAAATTCCCCCGGATGCAATACAAATCCTTCCCCGTTAATTTTCACCACTCTTGATATGTCCTGTTTGTTTCTCACGTCAATCTCTCCTGCTTTATGATTATCAAACACTCTCACCTGACTGGCCAATTTCAAATCATAACTTGAAGGTTGCACACAAGTCTCATCAAAAGGCTCAATCACCAGTCTTTTTTCCCTAATCGCCTTTTTTATATCTCCATCAGATAAAATCATTATCCTCTCGTTCTCACCATTTCATAATATTTTATTCCCTTATCATCTACACCCTTCTCTTCAAAATCAGCAAACACCCCTGGCACAATTCCCCGCACCTCTTCCAAAAGACCCACCATCACTCTTCTTATTTCCCAATGCGCCGGTTTCGCCGTTCTCATCCCAAAAATATGTCTCCATTCTCTAAAATTTGCCGTAACCACCTCTTCTGTTTCTGTCCCTATTGGTAAATATTGTCTGGCGTCTTCGGGAGACCAACCTTGTTTTCTCAAAGCTCGATAAAACCTTTCCTCCATATCTGCCATTTGTTTGGGAGTCAATATTAATCCGTCACCCAAATCCACTTTCTCATCCAAATCCTTTCCCGGCGGAGGTACAAATCCCACTTCTCCCTCTTTGTCATAATCAACATATCTCGTTGATCTCTCTGACACTGCCATCAACCTATGTCTGTTTAATTCTCTGCTCATTCCAATCGAACCATCCCCAAATCTCACCGTCATCAAACTATGTTCTATCGGAGTTTCATGACCTCGTCTCAACAACATTTTTACAAACTTTTCGGCCGTCTCCATTGTCACTTCTCCTGTTTCTGATCTATAACAAGTCCGTCCAGCCCTTTCTATATTTAACAATTGATCTCTCAGCACTTCTCTGGGAGTCAAAATCTCAAAACAGGGTTGTTCAATTATTCTCATTTTTCTTTTATAACACCAAAATCAAACATCACCAAATCCTTTTTTAAAGCTAAGTTTTAATTTTCTTCCCCATTCTCCCCCCAAAGCCAAGCAAATTAAATTCATAATTGCTAATTCTTAATTCTTAATTCATAATTGCCCTATGACCAAAATTCTAGAATCAATCCTTGCCCTTATTCACCAAAATGGCCTTCTGGCTATGCTCGGTGGCGGTTTTGTCGAACAAATCATCGTCCCCATTCCCTCTCCCATCATCACCATGGCCGGTGGCGCTCTTTTAATCACCCACACTCTCCCCATTTTTGAAACCATTTGGCAAATTTTTATCAAAGTTTCCCTCCCTTACACCATCGGTGCCACCATCGGCACTTCTTTGGTTTTTTGGACCGCTTATCTTGGTGGCAAACCGATAATCGATCGTTTTGGCAAGTTAATCGGTATCTCCTGGAACTTAATTGAAAAAATCAAGCTCGATTTTCAAAAAACCATCGCCGACGAACTCTTTATTTTAATCGCCTGCATTATTCCCGTTGTCCCTGTCTCTCTGGTTACTGCCTTCTGCGGCGGTTTCCGTATTCCTCCCCAAAAATTCTACCCCATGGTTTTTCTGGCCTTACTTATCCGTGCCACCATTCTTGGTTTTGTCGGTTTTCAAATGGGTGAAGCTTTTACCGACCTGGCTCACGGCCTTGATAAAATCGAATCCGTCTTAACCGTCATCGGCGCCGGACTAATTTTGAGCTTTTTGTACCTCAAGCGCGAAAAGTGGGTCAAGAGTAACCAGTAAACTAACTACAATACGGACACTTGTCTCCGCTATACCAATGTTTACAAGATTCACAATAAGTTAATTTTTTGCCTTCGGCACTAATTCTGGTTCTTTTCCCTTCGTTAAAAACACTATTAAAAATCCCTCCTCCTAAAATTGCACTATTAAGCCCACCGTGATTGCCTCCCACAATTCTGTACCCCCTGTCTGCCATCATACTTTCAAACATCGCTCCCGCTCTCACCGAATTACTGCTACTGATTCCTCCCAAACTTCTCTCCACCCCCATCTTTACCTCTTCCGTCACTCTCGTTACCCTTTCCGTCATCTCCACATCTTTTCCCTCTCTGACCACCTGCCACACTTCCCTCATTCCCAAAACTTCTTCACAAAAATCCCACAAATCCACTCCTTCGTCTAAATTTACTCCTATTGCCTCTTCTCGCAAATCCTCTGCTCTGTTCACAAAACTCTCTGATACCCCACCTTCAATATATAAATCTCTTGCCATTTCCAACATTCTATCTGCTTCCTCCAATACCGGAATCCCCCTACACTCAAGCTCCAATCCGTTTTCTCTACTTATCACTCTGCCAACTACCAATCTCCCCTCAGTATAGCCACTTCTTCCCCTGGGTGGACTAAACCAGAAAATATAATCATGATTTTGACCCAATCTAAAAATACTCATCATTCCCTCATACTCTGCTTCACCCAAAACACTTTCCTTTTCGTACGGAAAAACAGGTTCTCTATTTTCTAAAAACTTCAATCCATATGGCACCACTCTATCTTGAAGCTCTCCATCCAAATTCTCCACCACCGATTTTGCCACTTCATCACCACGCTGTCTATCTAATTCAATTAATCTACTCATATATTCCAAACACCGATTTGGAACCCCGCCACTGCGGGGGGCTCGTAAATTTATAAGTATTGGGACTATTACCCTTGCGGCCCAGCGGAGGATTTGCACCTCACTTTCCTTATCTTCATTATACCCTCAATGTCGTCTTTGGCAACACTTTTTTTACTGCCTTCAAAAACCCCTCCATCTCCTCGTCGCTAAAACTTTTTTTCTTTCTGTATCTTTTATCCAAACAATTAGGATTGCTTCTAAATTTTTGCAATACCCAAATCACATTTTTCCCTCCCAATTCTCTCAATTCTTCTGCCAATTTCACTAAACTTGTCTTATCATGCAACTCCGGCACCACCGTCGTTCTAAATTCATACTCCACCCCCGATTCCAAAATCGTCCTAATCGATTCCTTAATTCGTAATTCGTAATTCGTAATTTTTAATTTGGTAA